>CAMFHT010000097.1 GCA_945952245.1 uncultured Rhizobium sp.
AGCTGTCGCGCCCGGGACAGGATCGCCTCGCGCTCGCTCGGCTCCAGCGTGGCCGCCTCGGCCGTGCCCCCGGCGATGAGCTGTCGCGCCCGGGACAGGATCGCCTCGCGCTCGCTCGGCTCCAGCGTGGCCGCCTCGGCCGTGCCCCCGGCGATGAGCTGTCGCGCCCGGGACAGGATCGCCTCGCGCTCGCTCGGCTCCAGAGGGCCTACCCGCTTGATAGGTCCCTGCAATGCCGCGCGAATGCGCTCACTTTGTAGCTGTGGCTCCATTGCGCGCGGGTTGGCCAGCATCTGCCGTTCCAGGATGGCTAGCGCCTGCTCCGGTTGGCCAACCTGCTCAAGACAAAGCGCCGCACCGCGTAAGGCCTCGACCAGGTCTGGCGCTAGGGCTAGTGCAGCGTTAAAGTGAATTAGTGCTGAATCGGGCGCGCGTGAAACCAGCGCGGAGGCGACCCTGACGATAGCCCGTGCCATCATCTCGGCACTCGCCCGTGCGCGTGGCAAGTTTGGATGAGTCGCGAGAAGTTTTTGCCCGATCCGGGCAGCCTGCTCCAGACGCTCGCTGTTCTCCAATGGCGGAGCTGAACGTGCCAAGCGATCGACCAATTCTTCCAGCGCGCTAAACGCCTTTTCTTGGTCGGGCGCCAAGGCCACGACTCGCAAATACTGAATTGCCGCTTGCTCGAGCTCCCCACTACGGTGCAGGGCGCGCGAAAACTGGAAAGTGAGGGCGGCAGATCGGGGGCTCAGGCCTACTGCTTGACGCCAAATTTCTGAAGCCTCCTTAAATCTCCGCCTACGAAGAAGAAGCCGCCCGAGCCCCGACAGTGCCTCCAAGCGACGCGGGTGATGCGCCAGCGCTTTGCGATAGTTGCTTTCCGCCCTGTCTAGCTGTCCTATTCGGTCATACAGTTGAGCGAAACGAACATGCCATTCGGCGGCGAGGAGGCTTCCGAAGCCGACGGACTGCGTCAACTGGTTCTTGAGCTCGTCGATTGTCATCCGGCCAATACCTCTCGGATTTGGTCAAGGCGTCCGATAAACTTTAAGCTTGGTAACTCGTCCTTCAAAGCCACCTCGGATAAGATGCGGTCTTGACCGTTAGAAAACGCTCTGGTCTGTTCGCCCCGAAAGTGGACTAACTTGGCTATTTGGGGGATTTATCATGACAATCGAGCGCACGCTGCAGAAATTGCAGCAATTGCTGGATGCTGGAGATGTTGCGAAGGCGGTGGCGGCCATTGCAAACGCACATGCGGAGCTGAGCAAAGCGCCTCGCGAACTCCTTGCTCTCCTAAATGAACTCGACCGGCAACGGAACGCTGCAGTGTTGCAGCCGATTATTGAGAAATTGCAGGAATTGAACCTCCTTCCTCTGGAATCCACGATCTTCGATCTGAGGAACAGATTTCGTGCTTCCGATCATGCAGGTGCACTGCGCGCCGTTGAAAAGATTTTAACCATTTCCAGCGGACATATCGAAGCGCTGCGAACTGGCGGCCGAATCGGTAATATCATGAAGGATGACATCGTAGCGCTTCGCTATTGGGAGCGACTCGGCCGCGCCGCGCCGAGCGACCCCGAGGCCGCCCTTCAGGCCGCCCGCATCCATTTTAGGCGTAAACAGTTCGTCCAGGCACTGGATTGGGCAAAGCAAGCAGCCAACGGCAGGGCCGATGCAACAGAAGCGCTACAAATTGCGGTTGGTGCAGGTCTTACAACGGGTTGGACGGAGGGTTGCGATGCTCTCCTCGCCCGTCTTTTTGCTGCAGACAGGACGCGCGCCCTCACAGCCCTCACCCAGCTTGCTCAGGATCTCGACTGCGAAAGTGTTGCAAGAGTCATTGGCTCGCTTCCGCCGCAGTTCCGAAGCGACCAGGCCGTTGCCGACATCGTGGCCAAAGCTCACTCAGCTTGGCTAGTCGCGGGTTTGGAGCAGGAACTGGCGTCAAGAGAACTTGACGCTGCGGCGTACTATCGGGCGGCGAGGACCGTTAGACCTGCGGAGGCCAACGCTCAGCGCGCCTTGGACCGGTTGAGCCTGCCCAGCCTGATGGCGATGCGGGAGGCCTTCAATGGACGGGATTTCGCCGGTGCTATCGAGCATGGTGTCATGGCCACGCGCATCAACCCCGACTCGTTTGAGGCATGGCAAACTGTAGGACGTGCCCAGTTCACGCTTGGCAATGTTGTGGAGGCGGGTAGCGCCTTTCGCCGTTGCACCGAACTTAACGGCAAGGATGCCCCCAGCTGGCTGACACTGGGATTGGTGCTCAATCAGGCCGGCGATCGCCGGGCCGCGCTCGCCGCCTTCCAGAATGCTCGCGGGCTGGCTAATTCGGAGGTCAAGCGTGAGGCGGAGGCCTCGATCGCAGCGCTCTACCCACTTCTCGTTGCCGATGCGCAGCAGGCGGTTTCTCAGGGGGACCTTGATCTCGCCTGGGCGTATTCGGAGTCCGTCCTGGCGATCCGCCCAGCGGATCCCGAAATCCTTGAGCTGAGGCGGAATTTGCTGCGACAGCAACGAGAGCAAATTCGGCACGCGTGGAACTCAGGCTCTGACTCGGCCGTCGGCCTCTGCCGCCATTACCTGCAGAAATCGCCGAACGATTCTTATGCGTCGACCGTCTTGGGCCGCACGCTAATGCGCATGCGCTCCTACACCGAGGCGTTGCCAATCTGGGAGGGTCTCAGCCGGCTTACCCCGGAGGAAAGTCACAATCACCTGCAGATTGCCCGGTGCTGCCGCTTCCTCAAGCTCAAAGAGAAAGGTCTAAGTGCCGCGGAAGCAGCGCTTCGATTGGATCCCAAGTTGCAAGAGGCTGCCGAAATAGCCGAGACCCTTAGGGTGTTGCCGTCCTCAGTGGCTCGTCTCGGACAGCCTCAACGGTAGGACTGAACGGTACCGCAAAATCGCCCTTGTCGAGGCGCACGACTACCTCTTCCCGGCGTGCGCGTTCGGCCGCAAGGGCGAAAATCAACCCGCGCATGGCATCCTCAGCGGATGTTACCGGCGCCTGCGCGCGACCGGCGCAAGCGTTCAGGAAGTCCAGCATGGTTACATGATCACCGCCGCCATGACCGCCCTGGCTCTGCCCTTCTATTGACCAAAGGAAAGGTTCGCGCTCGGGATCGGTGAAGGTGACGGTGAAGCGCCCGTCTTCGAACACTCCGTCGAGGCGCGCCCGATCGCCGATAATAGTAATGCGGCGTTCACTGCGAACTGGGCCCTGCACTGCGAGACAAAACGTACCTCGCACCCCGGTATCGAGGACAAATGACACAACCTGATTATCAACGATGTCCTTGTCCATTCTGAATACACAGCGATCCAGCCCATAGAGGGCCGGGTCCATCAATTCCGCCGCCGTTCGGCGTTCATGCAGCCCCGTATCGACGTAGGGACAAGTCGCGCGCCTGTTGCATCGAGAGCAAGACGTGGCTGGCGGAGGTCCAGCAAAAGTGTCTAATCCTCCAAAGCTACTAACAGCTCGTGGCCGCGCCTCCAAAAGCCAGCAGATGAGGTCGAGATCATGACACGCCTTGTGCACCAACAGTCCCCCGGAGTGACTGCTCTGGGCGTGCCAGCGACGCATGAAGGTTGCGCCATGCCGCACATCGAGTTGTTCCGTTAGGGCAACAACGCGCTCCGGACCCAGCATCCCCTTCCGTACCGCGGCCCGTATTGCCGCATAGAAGGGCGCCTGCCGCAGAACATAGCCTAGCTGAAGGATGCGGCCGCTCTGCCGCCATGCGGCCAAGATCGCGGCGGCGTCGCTGGCTGTCGTCGCGAGCGGCTTCTCGAGAAACACGTGCTTGCCCGCGCGGAAGGCGGCTTCGGCAACACCCCTGTGAAGATAGTCTGGGACGGTCACGAACACGATATCGACGGTAGGGTCGACAAGCGCTGCGGTTGGATCCATGGCGCCCTTTGCGCTTCTACCGAAAAGCTTGATGGCTTCAGCGACCCGTTCCTTCGATTGATCAACAAGCCAGGCGATCTCGACGCCGCTGAAACGACGCGCCAGTTGCGCCAATCCGAGCCCGCGATTGCCCAAGCCTACGACAGCACAACGAAACGACCGCGCCGGAGTCGACCAATCTACAGCTCTCCCCTCCGCCTCCAAGTCAAGCTCCATGTCCTTGGCAGACGGCGACAGCATGGCAGTGTAGGATCGATTGTTTGAGTTTGGATCGCTTCCATCTACAGTTGAGAAGTACAGGGAGTTCAGCCAGAAGGAGTAGGCGCCGCGCCCTGCTCGTCGAATCGCATCATGGCTCGAATGAGCCGGGCCCATGGCGTGACCATCCTCGTAAAGCCGCAGGCGCGAGCGATACGGCTCCTCGTTTGTGTCGGTCAATCCGTGAAGCTCGGCGGGCAAGCCGACAACCCATCCCGCAATACCTTCGCGGCGAAAAGGGGGCTCAAGCGTGTAAATGTTGCCGGTTTCGAGAGTATCTTGTCCCATGACAACAATGTGGCCCAACTCACCAGATAGTGGCAATCAATTGACATCCGAAGTTGCGGCGCGTATCAAAAAACACAGAACGGGTCTTGGCTATGCTGCAACTGCATAAGATCGCCAATTAATAGACCTGATGATGGTGTTGCGCGATATTTTCAGTATCCGGGAATGGCGAGTGCTGCTCGCGGAGCGCCATCAACACGCCGGCCGACCAGCGGCCGCCGAGCGCATTTATCGCAAGCTCCTTGTCCGCCATCCCCGCCAACCTTCCGTTTTGATCGGGCTCGGCAGGCTTCTAATGCGTGAAAGCCGCTTCGAAGAGGCCGTTGAAATCTGGCAGCGCATGGTAGAAGTGGCGCCGCAGCGTAATGGCCCAGCGTTCCAACTTGCCAGGGCACAACATCGCAGTGGCCAGCTCGAGGCCGCGGTAGCCCAATATCTTCGGGTCCTGACTCTTGCCCCCCGGCATGAGGGGGCGTTCGCGGCGTTGCTGTCTTTGCGTCATATCGTCGACCGCGACCCCGGTCACGCGGCAGCGTACGCCCAACAAGTTGCCGCCTTCGAAACGGCATTTCAGACCATCGAAACAGGTCGGTTGCCTTTCGGCATCGACTCGCAGCACGCGCTGGCCCGGCAATACGAAAAGTCTAACGAGATGGGCCAGGCCGAGGCAGTCTACCGGAAAATCCTCGAACGCTCTCCGGACGACGGCAACGCACTTCAGCGACTTGCACAACTTCTCTCCCGTGATTCGAGTCGCCTCGAACAGGCTCTCGATCTCTGGCGACTGATTGCTCAGCGCAATCTCGCTGATTCGTTCCCGTTAGTTCAGCGCGCTCAGCTGCTCGAGCGAGCGCGGCGCCCCGCCGATGCGGAGAAGGATTACCGCGAAGCGCTAAAACGCAAGCCGATGGATGCATCGGCCTTGCTCGGCTTGGCGCGACTGACGTTTGGCCAGGCGCGCTGGGGCGTCGCTGCCACGCTGTTCGACAGCTTTCACAAGGTCAATCCCGATCGGGGAGATGCCCTGATCGGCCTCGCCCGCAGCCTGGAGAAACTTGATCGTACCGAGGACGCGCTCGGCGCCTACCGAAAGGTTCTGGCGATCGAACCGAACAACGCCAATGCGCTTCTCTACAGCGGCCGCCTGCTCCGGCAACTCGGTCGAGCTGAGGAAGCCATCGAGACATGGCAAAGGGCGGTCCGGCAAATGCCGCAGAATGCCGACGCATGGTACGAGCTCGTCGTCATGCTTGCCCGCGCCGAGCGAGACGACGAAGCCTTGGCCGCCCTCGATGCCGCCGAAGTGTCGCTACCTGATTCCGTCGAGTCGTGGATCCGGCTGGCCTCGGCCGCCCAGGCCGCTCAGTTTCCCGATCGTGCAACTTCTTACTTCAAGAAATCGATCGTCGCCGAGCCAAATGAACACAAGCATCACGCGCGACTTGGGCAACACTACTTCCGTCAAGGTGTGATCGATGCCGCCTTCCACCATTTTCTTGCCAGTCGAGAATGCAACCCCACCGATCCCGCAGTTGCAAAACAACTGGTTGATACGGTTCACGCCCTAAACTTGGTTGGCATAGATCACGTCCGATTGGCTGCGGACCCGGGGCGCTACGGCAGCATCCTCATTCCCGAATGCCTGTTTCAAGTCGTCCGCGAGATTGCCGATACTCAAATCGTTCCTTACGCGCCGGTGCCGCGCCGCATCGTTGTAGTAACCTCTTCGCTTGCCGCCGGCGGCGCAGAGCGGCAGGTCGTCAATCTTGTTCGAGGCCTCAGTGTGCCCGATCTGAGGCTCGATCCGGCCTTATTCTGCATCTCGCTGGCGGCGCGAACGCACCGAGATTTCTTTCTGCCGCTGCTGGCGGAAGCACCGGTTGCCGTCGTCACGCCAATGGAAAATGCGATCGAAGTTTGCCTCAATTCTCCCGAGTCGGCGCCATTCGCGCAGTTGATCCGGTCTTTCCCGCCTGACATGGCAGGCCTGATTGCGTTCTGGCTGAGAGAGTTCCGTCGCCGGCGACCACAGGTCGTTCATGCTTGGCAGGATGCCACAAATCTGACGGCCGTCGTTGCTGCCATGCTGGCCGGCGTGCCGAGGGTGGTGTTGAGTATCCGCAGTGTGCGCCCGGACAATCCGCGCCGCAGGCTCAAGCGCTTCATGCAAGCAGGATATCAAGCAGTGATTGGCCATCCCACAATCGTCCTCAGCAGCAACAGCCGCGCCGGCGCCGAAGACTATGCCGACTGGCTGGGCATCGATCCGGCGACCATCGAGGTCGTACCCAATGGGATCGACTTCGATCGGCTGCTAGAGCGCGCCGAGCCAGGCAGCGCTCTGACACTTCGACAAAAGCTCGGAGTGCCCGCAGACGCTCCTGTCATTGGAAGCGCTTTCCGTATGAGCGAGGAAAAGCGCCCCCTCCTATGGGTCGAAACCGCGGCCGAGATCCTTCGGCGGGAGCCGAGGGCACATTTCCTCGTCCTTGGCGACGGCCCGATGCGGGCAGACATGCTCAGCAAGGCGGTGCACTTGGGCATCGCCAATCGGCTCCATCTTCCCGGACGAGAAGACAATATTGGTTCCTGCTACAGGGCGATGGACGTAGTGCTGCTCACTTCGCGGCACGAAGGATTGCCCAATGTGCTTCTCGAAGCGCAGTCTCTGGGCGTGCCGGTCGTGGCCCCCAGAGTGGGCGGCATGGCCGAGGCAATGTGGCCCGGCGTCACCGGCTGGGCAGTCCCAAATGACGAGCCGAGCCTGCTGGCGCAGGTGCTTGCCGAGCATGTCATTAGGTGTCTAAGGGAGACTGGCTGGATGGACCGTGCACGAGCCGAAGCACCCTCCTTGGTGCGAGAACGGTTCGGCGCAATGGCGATGGTGCGCCGAACCCTTGAGGTGTACGGCTTGGCCGACAGGAACGACAAAGACATGGCGTCGAATGACGATTGAAGCATTGGCCGACTTGCTGAAGAGGCGTGGCTGCGATTCCGTCGGTTACTTCCATACCGACCATTTCGAACCCTGGTCGACCAGCATTGACGAGGCCAGCGCGCACGCTGTCGACCGAATGGCGGAAATGGCTCGATCATCCTCCTATGGACGCCGCCTCAGCCTCTTCTACAATGTTTTCATCCCTTATAGACTTGAAAGCGATGGTCCCATCGGCAGGGACGACGTGCGTGCGCCCGGAGACCGCGTGGTCTTCAACGCACGCTCCGCAATTCAAGAAAGGCTGGCGCGCGATGTCATCCGGCCCCTCGTGGCCACGGGTGGGCACGAGATTCACTTGCACATTCATCACGAGTTCTGGACGCGCAACACCTCGCATTTCGATCACCCGGTATCACGTTGGGTAAACGCCAGCAGTACCGACGACGCAGACCGCGCGCGACTCGATCTGAATTTCAGGCTGAGCAAGGAGGCGATCGCGCGGGAAATAGGCATGCCGTTCGAGCGCTGGGCGTTCATTCACGGCAACTGGGCGCTAAACGCCTCAGATCCGCTAATCTGCCATGTCAGCGATGAGATGGCGCTGATCATGCAGCATGGTGGCTTCGGTGACTTCTCTTTCCCGGCAGGGCGCAGTTACTGCGATCCCAAGCTGGAAAGACCGTTTACCTGTCTGCCAATCGATCTTCCTCGCGCCTACGACGATCCGAGCTCGGAACCACGCCCTGTCGACGACCGCACGGGCGTCATGCAGTCGGACCGCTTCTTCATCTGGAACTCGCCAATCAAGGCGATCCATTCATCGTTGGACTACTACTCAGCCGCAACCCGCGACTTTCTCAAGGCTCCCGAACGCGTCGTCGCGATCTGGCTACGCAAGTCGGTGTGCCTCGGCAGAAAGCTCTTTATCAAAACGCACGCCCATTCGATGAGAGCAGACTATCACTCCAGCGATTCGAGCCCCGGAATTCCACACTGCCATCCCGACGTAATCGCAGTCTTCGATTGCCTTGCCCGCGTTTGCGAGCGCGCGGGCATCGAACTGCAGTTCCAGACAGTCAACGAAGTCATGTCGGGTTTGGAAGCACTTGATGGTGGACAAAATGCTCGACGATCTGCCTCCCCCCTTGCGCGGCCTCCGGCGCCCCCGGTTGTCTATCCGGGTCTGCCACCCTCCATCTCCTCTTCGGCGCTAATCTCCGGGGAGACATTGCCGCCGACGACGCCCCGCGAGATGGCAGCCGAGATCTCTGACCTTCATCGCGCATGGATGCAGGGTGAAGGTGTCCGGTTCCCGGCGGACGACCTCTATCAATCGAAACTCGCTCGACCGTCCCCGTTCGAATCTTACGAAACCGCCATCGCAGCCGCGATTGTCGAACGCTATCCGCCACGCGCGACGCGTATCCTGGAGATCGGCTCCGGGTACGGCGGGCTTGCCATCCTTCTCGTTCGTCTTGGCTTCGAGGTCGTGGGTTTCGAGGGAAACGCCCGGCGACACGCGGCATGTCAGTGGCACTTCCACGCGCAGATCAGCCACTTTCCCCTGCTGCGTGAGCGCTTGCTTCTGGCACCTACTGGCATGTTCCCTGAGGTATTTCTCGAAGACATGCTCGCTCGTGACAAGATCAACCTCTGCATCGCCACCAATATCACCAGCTCGTACAGCGCTGAGAATCAGCAAGCCATGATTCACGCGGCCGCAAACTGCGATGAGCTAATTGTCGACCTGGCCCGCTTCGGACTGATACGCGACGGACAAGCGGAGCGGGATTCGCTGTTCGAAATGCTGAGGACAACCGACTTCAAGCCAGTCGAGCGACTGTACTTTCAAGAGCCCTACGAATACTGGAGATTCCGTAGCCGCCTCATACAGGGTGCCGGACGAATTACCGCTTCGGACACCGCTAGAGCAGAATCGCCTCGGCCGGCGGCGGCGCGAACGGCTGTATCCGCATCGGTCGGCCAGTTCGCCTCAGCAAGCCCACGAGGTCAACTATTCGCCATTACGGGCGACAAGTACCTGACCGAATGTCCTGTCTGTCAGTCGGACGACATCGCGAAGCTCTGGCGGATGCCCGCGACAACTCTTCCAGAGCCTATCCAAGTCTTCGGGGGATACTTCAACCAGATACCCACGCTGCAGATTCCGGCGACAATGTTTTGCTTCGATTTTTGCCAAAACTGCGAGAGCATCTTTCTGAACCCGGTACAAAGCCAGGAAAAGGCGAGTTACCGCACGACCGACCACTACATTCGCAAGATGCGCAATTCGGCCGAATGGGCGGGCTATGAGGAAGTCTACAAGATCTTCTCTCGGTGGATCCCGGCCGATGCCACAGTGATGATGGATGCGGCATGCGGCGTGGGCCAGTATTTGCAGGTCGCGCGACGGAAGGAACCCCGTCGTTGGCGGCGACTGATCGGCCTAGAACTTGCCGAGAAGTATGTTGATTACATGCGGAACGAAGGCCTGGATGCTCATGTCTTCGATATCGACACGGACGATCTGCTCACCCTTGTTCCCGAGGACAGTGTCGACTTCATCAGCTTTTGCGAAGGGTTCGAGCACGTCGAACGGCCGTTAGCCGCACTGCATAAGCTGCTGGCTGCGTTACGACCCGGCGGACGGCTCTTCTTTACAGCGCAACGTTACGGGAAGGATGTTCGCGCTGCAGTACGTCCGGGCGAACCCATCTACATTGGCGAGAAGTTTGTGAGCGAACTAGCGTGGCGGCTCAACTGTCGCGTCGTCAATATGACAACCAGCCAGACGCGATACTACATAGTGCTGGAGAAATAGCCGATGTGTGGTCTAGCCGCTGCCCTGATGACGCGGCCGGATGCTTTACCGGACACCATCCTACGCCAGCGCGGTCTGGCGATGGCCCAAACGCTGCGGCATCGCGGGCCTGATGGCGAGGGATGCTGGACCGATCGTGGTCTCGTTCTGGCACACAGACGTCTCGCCATACTCGACACGACGGCGGCAGCCGGTCAGCCCATGCATGATCTGACAGGGACGGTCCACGTCGTATTCAATGGCGCGATCTACAATTTTCGCGAGATTCGCTCGGAGCTGCGCGCCGCAGGCTATCGGTTCCGCAGCACCGGTGACACCGAAGTGATCGTCAACGGTTACCGCGAATGGGGCACCGGGCTGTTTACTCGGCTTGTTGGCATGTTTGCCATCATCGTTTGGGATTCCCGGTGTCAGCGCTTGATTGCTGCGCGCGATCGCTTCGGAGAGAAGCCGCTCCACTACACGGAATGCCCCGAAGGAATTCTATTCGGATCGGAAATCAAGGCCATCTTGAGCTGGCCCGGGATTCGCCGCGAGGCCAATCCCCAGGCTCTTCACGATTTCCTGAGCTTCAGCTACATTGGCGGCGCAGATTCCGCATTCAGAGGCATCAAACGGCTGCCGCCGGCGCATTTCATGATCTGCGAACGTGGCAAGCCCCCTTTGCTCCAGTGCTATTGGCGGTTGCCAGCGGCCGGCGATACCTCCGTCCCGCCCAATATGGACGACCTGAAGCAGGAACTGATCGAGCGCGTCCGCGCGGCTGTGAATCTGTGTCTCGTGGCGGATGTACCTCTGGGCGCTTTCCTGTCCGGCGGCGTCGATTCCAGCGCAGTCGTTTCGATGATGGCGCCTTCCCATGACGGCCCTGTAGAGACCTTTTCGTCAGGCTTCGGCTTCGGCGGCTATGACGAGACCCGCTTTGCGCGCGTCGTGGCCGAACGATACGGCACGAATCATCATGCGTTTACTTTCGACAAGCGCATTGCCGCCAGTATGGGATCCTTAGCCTGGCACTATGGCGAACCATTTGCGGATTCCTCCGCCCTGGTGACCTATGCGCTGTCACAAGAGACTCGCAAATGCGTCACCGTTGCCCTGACAGGAGACGGTGCGGACGAGACCTTTCTGGGATACGCTCGCTACTTCCGCTACGCATCAATGCTGCATCACAACCCTCCCGAGAGAGGCCGGTTGCTGCCGGAACTGTATGCGGCGAATGCCCTGGACTCCCATCGGCGCTCCGCGGGCGACGCTTACGGCTTCCTGGTGGAAACTTTTCGAGAGCGCCACAAACTGGCTGGCTATGACTTGGCGATGCTTCCATGCCTAGATCGTTGCACTTACGATGATTTGGCGAAGCACGTCGTTGACGGCCTAACGCCAGAAGAGCAGGCGGGGCGAATCGATCTGGCGACTTATCTTCCCGGCGATCTTCTGGTGAAGGTCGACATCGCAGCCATGGCGCATGGCCTTGAAACGCGAGCGCCATTCCTCAACCATGAACTCGTTGAGTGGGTTTCTCGTATCCCCTGCGCCAGCAAGATTTGGGACACCGAGGGCAAGGCGCTGCTGAAGTCCGCATTGGAACCATTTGTACCGATGGAATGCCTCTATCGGCCGAAGATGGGCTTCCGCGTTCCGGTGGCCAAGATGATGCGCGAGGAATTGCGAGAGACCGCGGAATCGATCTTGCTGGGTGACCGCTTCGCCGATCGACGCCTCATACGCAGGGACTTCGTGGCGCAGATGCTCGATGAGCACCACACACAACGCCAGGAACACGGCACACGCCTCTGGGCGCTGCTGACGCTCGAGATGTGGTTCAGAACCTGGATCGATAGCGACAGCAATGAACCTCTGGCTAGAACGGAAGACCCCTTCGCTCAGTTCTCCGAAAACAGACCGCCAGTGCTCGGATCGGCTCGGACGACGCCGTTCGGGATGGAAATCCCGCCGGAGCGCGCAGAATCCTAGCGCTTCTGCTGCTGGCCATTGCGCCCCGATGTGGACGACCACTCCCTTCG
>CAMFHT010000098.1 GCA_945952245.1 uncultured Rhizobium sp.
AACTTTGCCGATCCGGACGCCGACCTCCCAAGCCAGGAGCAGCGCTACGGCGAGGATGAGACTGTCGAAGGACGAAAGCCATCGCCAACGAAAGCGCGCGGTATCAACACTATGTGGCACCGTTGCGGTCATCGGATCGTCTCCAGTGCAGCGATCAGCTTGAGATTATCCTTTCGGCCCCGCAGCGAGACGCGCAGCATGTTATGCTGTTCGAGGCCACGGAAAGACCCGGCATCCGCGACCACGATCCCCTTGCGGGCCAGCCGATCGGTCACCTCGGAGGCGTTTCGATCGCCCAGGTCTAGGAGCAGCATGTTGGCGTTGCTGCCGCAGATCGAAATCTGCGGAAAGGCCGCGAGCCTTTCCCTGAAATGGGCCGCCTCTTCGCTAAAGAACGCCTTGCAGGACGGCAGGAATGTCTCATCGGCAAGGGCTGCCGTGGCCGCATGCATGGCTGCGGCAGCCATGTTGAACGGTGGCCTGCCGATTTCGGCGACCTCGACCAGCCGCGCATCCGCCACCGCATAGCCGATACGCAGGCCCGCGAGGCCGAAATACTTGGAGAAGGTACGCATAACACAGAGATTTGGCAGGGTATTGCAAAGCGGTATGGCGCCTTGCTCCATCGGATAGATCAAAGCCTCATCGACGACAAAGATCGTCGCGGGATATGCTTTGGCAAGCCGCTCGATCTCAGCGTTCGCAACAGTCGCCCCGGTCGGGTTGTTTGGCGTGCAGATGAAGGCCAAGGCAACTCCGCCGGCGGCGAGAGCTTGTTCCATCCTGTCGACGGCGATGCGTTGTGGGATTTCGCTCTCGACGCCGACAACCTCGCAGCCTCTCAATCGCGCTTCCAATTCGTACCGTGGAAATGTCGGAATATGGACGAGAACCTTGTCGCCCTCGCTCGTCCACGCCTGCAGAACCAATTTGATGACGTCGTCGAGGCCGGCACCGAAGAAGAAGTTTTCCGCCGGAACATTGTGTCGCCGCGCGAGCGCCGAACGCAGGATGCCGAATTTCAGGTCGGGATAGAAATTGGTCGCAGCCAGCGCACGTTCGGCCGCGGCGATGGCCCCGACGGGAGATCCGAGAGGATTCACATTGAGCGAGAAGTCGACGATCTCCTGAGGAGCGAGGCCGTACCGGCCCGCGATCATCTCCGGGGACGACTCGGCTTCGTAGAGGCGCATGGAGGCCATACGTGCACTTTGGACGTTGATGGTCATTGTGCGAGGATCCTGCCAAATCCGGAGCGGCGCGCCGGTTCGCCGAGAGCACGAAGGATCGCCCAAAGCGTGACCTGGTTGCTGCTGAGGACCGGTTTGCCGAGGTCGCGCTCCAAGGTTTCGACGACTTCCAGCGCACGAAGATCAGTGCAGCTCAGGAACACCGCCTCGCTGTCGGGAGTATCGGCTTTCCGTGCCAGGGCGGCGATTTCTTCGGGAGGAACTTCCCGGATCGCCGCGCCGGAAAGCCCGAGCCCGACGAGAGAGGTCACCTGGATACCGTGGCCCTCGAAGAAGTCGCGCTCGACCTTGTTGACCGAGTCCAGATAGGGGGTCGCGAGCGCCGCCTTGCGGATACCGAGATGTTGGAAAGCGTCGATGATCGCCCGGGACGTCGCGACGACCGGACAATTGCCGATCGAAGCGATGAGATCGACCTGTTTGCGCAGGCCTTCTTCCCCATCGACGAAGCTCCCGCTCGTGCAGGCGAAGGCAATCAGGTCAGGGGATAGGTGGGAGAGGAGCGTCGCCGCATGTTCAACCCCTTGGTTCATCAGGCGCAACCCCTCCAGCGTCGTCGCCGAAAGGGGGATGCGCGTAGCATGGAAGGTGATCCCCTCCGGTGCCGCCCAGGCGAAATCCGGCTCCACGACAGCGTTGACGGAGGGTACGATCAACCCCACGCGACGTCCGTGAGCGCGCATCGGCCTTCTGGTTACTTGGTCTGCCACGAGCTCTGGTATCCGCTGATGTTTGCGCCTTCGCGCTGGCTCAGATCGACGATCGACCGCAACAGATCGACCAGTGATGCATTGGTGTGCGCGTCCGTGCCGTCGACATACAGGCGCAGCTGGCCTCCGACGGGATCGATGCCGCCGGCTTGGACACACGCTTCGATCAGTCGCTTTTCGTGCTGGCCGTCATGGAAGGCGTCGCTGTTGTCGGTCAGCGCGGCGAGACAGGCCGCGACCCCGTAAGCGCCCCAGTTTGAGATATTGGCGACGACCGTGACGTCCGCAGGCTGCTGCGCCGCAATGACGACACCGTTCGGCACGTCCGATGCGACGATATCGGCGACCGCGCCCATGCCGAGCTCATTGCCGAGATCGCCGATTCCGATCGTGGGAATGCCGGCCTTTCTCGCCTCCGCGTACAAGATATCGGTTTTGGCGGTGAACGAAGAAACCTCGAAACCGCCGCCGCCGTGATATTCGCCATCCTTGCCGGCGCCCGGGCGTTCGACAGCGATGAGCGCCTTGGGCCTGTGCTGGTCCAGAAGGTCACGCGCGGCCCGGCGGGCCTCGTCCTCGTTCACGGGGAAGCCCGACAACCCATAGCGGTGCCGGCCCGAATCGAGCCTGCCGGGTTCGGCAGGGATCAAGCCGGCGGTCGAGAAACACGCCCTCATGCAAGGAACGATCGAATCCTCCGATACGCCGATCGGCACAGCCCCCAGCCCCATGGACAAGGCGCGCGCTAGCACCGCAGCTCCGATCGGGCCGTCCGTCTCCGGCAAGCCATAATCCCGCATGATGAAGCCGCTGAGGATCAGAACCCTGTCGCCGCGCGAGACGTTCTGCTGTAGCAGGCGGGCCGCCGCCAGAGTAATCGAGCCGCCGGCCAGCTCCCGCGCCCTCGCATAGAGGAGAGGGAGCGGAAGCCCTTTCAGGATCGTCCAGTTGGAAATTGGAGCCGTCACGAGATGGTCGACGGCATCGCCAATGCGCTCGGGACTAATGGCTGGAGTCTGCACCGATGTAATCCTCTAGCTTGATGTCCGCTTCTCCGGGGAAGCGGCGGCGTTCAAAAAGCTGCTTCATCGAAAGTGGCGCGGTGGCGTCGATGCCGACCTTGCCGCGATGGACCTCACGCACATCCTCGCGCGTGTAGCTTGGTATTCGCGGGACGACGTAGATTCCGGTTTCCGGCGTGCATCGTGTCTGGATGGCCCACAGCACATCGGCGGCATTGAAGGGGTCGACATCCTTGTCGACCACGACCACGACTTTCGTCCATGAATAACCGCCCAGGGCGGCAAGCATCGCGTTGCGGGCCTGGTCTTCGTTCTGCTTGTCGATCGATATCACGCACCCGAAGACATATCCGGGCGTTGCGATATCCCTGATCTTCGGAACGAAGGCCGAAACCTTCTTGTAGATCTCGGCCTGGATCGTCTCTCTGAAAAAATTGAGATTTTCGTTGCCGCCGGCCAGGATCGCATGATAGATGGCGTTCCGGCGGCGCGTGATGGCCTTCACCTTGAAGACGTGGTTCTTCATCACCGGCACATAGCCGTCCGTGAACTCGCCGAAGGGACCCTCGTCTTCGCGGACACCAGCAATGACCTCGCCCTCGATGATAAGCTCTGCATCAGCCGGCACGTCGACCGGAATGGTCTTGCACCGCACGACGCGGAGGGGCTTGCCTTGCCAGGCGCCCGCAACCTCCAGCTCGTCCGCTTCATAGGGAACTTTGGACGCGGCCGAGAACATCAGGCCGGGCGGTGCGCCGATCACAATGGCGCAGGGGAGGTTCTGTCCCATCTCCTCGGCTTCCGCGTGGTAGCGCCCCAGATGCTGTGGCGGCATCATGCGGACGCGCAGCTTGTCGCCTCCCGCGAGCTGGCACCTGTTCCATGACGCATTGTAAGCGCCGGTCACGGGATGAGGTGCGATCAGCACTCCCGCAGTGATGTAGGCACCCCCGTCATGCTCCGAATAGACGATCTGGGGCAGGTCGCGCGCGACATCGATATCCTGCGTCTTGACGATTTCCTGAACAGGAGCCGTCTCGACGCGGTCGACCGGAAGGCCCTTGGCTTCCAGCGACACCATCGTGCGTAGAAGATCTCCCTGGGCCAGGCCGAGCGATTCCGCGACGGTCCGGCGGAATCCAAAGACGTTGGTGATGACCGGGAGATCGCTGCCTTTCACATCGGTGAAGAGCAGCGGGCGGTTCGGCCCCCGCTGCATGTGGCGCATGACCGCTGTCAGTTCATGACGGGGGTCGACTTGGCGGGCGACGGTCGCCACCTCGCCGCGTTCACGCAATGCCTCGACCAATTGCCGGAAGGATTCGAAAGCCGCCATGCCGAACTCGTCTTGCTATGTGCGTTGGCTATTGACCAACAGTGTTGGTTTCGATAATTAGTCCTTCACGCATCGTTTGATGTCAAGAGGCAGACAGGAGGAAATCGACGTGAACGACTCAGTCGCTTCGCCCGCGAAAGGGGGCCGAAAGATCCTGGCGGTCAGCCATCTCGCTGAAATCCTGCGCTGCGTGTCGCGCTCCAAGACACCGATCGGCGTGAACGAGCTGTCGCGGCGCGTCGGCCTCGACAAAAGCTCCGTCTCGCGGCTCGTTACCTCCCTGGAGGAGGAGCGGCTGCTTCAGCGCGGCCAGGATGGCAGCATTCGGCTGGGCACGGGGCTTCTCGTCATCGTGGCGCCGCTGATGCACGATCTCGGCCTCTCCACTTGGGTGCGCCCGAGCCTCGAGGCCTTAGCCAAGCGGACGGGAGAAACCGTCAATCTCAGCATCTGGAGCGGAGACGAAGCGGTCAGCGTCGTGCAGGCGCTCGGCCCGAACGCCATCACCCATTTCGCCTCGCCCGGGCAGGCAAATCCGGCTCATTGCACGGCGTCGGGAAAGGTCTTGCTCGCTTTTGAATCCGGCGACGTGATCGATCGAATTCTGACCGATTCGCTCCGAAGCTACACGGAGAGCACGGTGACCGATCCCGCCATTCTCCGGCAGCAGCTTCGCCAGATCCGCGGTTGCGGGTATGCCGTCAATGTCGGCGAGTTCTCGATCGACGTGTGCGCTATCGGCGCTGCCGTGTTCAATATGGACGGAAGCGTCGTCGGCTCGTTGACGGTCACAGTGCCTGCGTACAGATTCGACGCAACCCGACAAGCAAGCATCCTCGCCGAGACCCTGGCGGTCGCGCGCGACCTGTCGGAGCAATTTGGTTATCGACGTTAGATCAGTTCCACAATTCTCCGATGCGCGGAACTGATCCAGCTCCTTGTTTTCCGCGCTGTCTTCAGACGAACCGGCGTCCGCATCGCTCGAAAATGCTTTGGATATTCAGTCCCGGCGCCGCGATACGCGGCGCGCGGTCTCGACGACCATGGCGATCAAATCCTCCTGCCGCTCCTGCGTGAATCGGTAGCTCGGCACGGTCACCGTGATGCTCCCGACGACCTTGCCCTGAGCGTCGTGGCTAACTGCGGAAATCGCGCTGATCTCACTGTCGAGCTCTCCGAAATTGAGCGCATAGCCGCGCTGGCGCGAAGTCGCCAATTCCAGCCGCAAGGCGGCGGGATCGGTGATTGTCCGCTCGTTGAAACGCTCCAGCGCGCCGGCGCAATGGGCCTCGATGACGTCCTCCGGTTCATGGGCGAGCAAGATCTTGCCGCAGGCCGTGCAATGGCCGGGATCGCGACGTCCTGGCTCGGAGAAGATCCGAACAGCACCGGGTCCGGGAACCTGCTCGATCGTCACGGCCTCGCGGCCGTCCCACATATTGTAACTCGCCGTCTCGCCCGACCGTACTGCCAAGTCCTCGAGGGCCGGCCGGACCAGATCCTTGATGTGCAACTCAGCCAGCACGGGAGCGGCGAGCAGGACTAGGCCGGGCCCGAGCTTGATCCGGGCCGAGGCTGTGTCGCGCTCAACCAAGCGCGCCGCCACCAAAGTCGCGACTAGCCGTGAGATCGAACTTTTGTGCAATCCGATCCGTCGCGCGATCTCGTTGATGCCGAGCGGCTCCGGAGAGCCCGACAGGCAATGGAGAATTGCGATCGCGTGCTCGACGGCGCCGACTGTGCCGCTCCTTGTTTCGATCCGAGACGTCGCGGGATTTTCTATCAAAGCGCACTCCCGATCTCGCTTGACGTGATCAGCCAAGGCATGACAATCTCGTATTATGCAACGATGTTGCGTCATACGCAACATAAACTTTCCGAGAGGGCTGTGAGGTGCGTCTGTTCATTCGAAGCGTGCCGAGTAGATCCGTGACGAACTGGCTGGCGCGCCGGCCCAAAGATGATTGCGGCGCCGAACTGGAAGGCGACCGAGGCAGCACCTGACAAGTTGTGAAAAAATGGGGAGGATTTGATGCACAAGCTTGGAATTCTGACTGCATCCCTGGCTGCCATGCTTGGTTTCGGAGGCTTGACTGTCGAAGCGCAAGCACAGGCGCCGACGATGAAAAAGATCACCTTCCTCACCAACTACGTTTACAACGGCCGCCATGCGCCATTCTTCGTCGGGCGCGACAAGGGCTTCTACAAGGAAGCAGGCTTCGACATCGACATTACGCCAGCGACAGGCAGCGGCTTCGTCATCACGGCGGTTGACAGCGGGAAAGCCGACTATGGCATGGCCGAGATCGGTCCCGTTGTTCAGGCGATCGCCAAGGGAGCAAAGCTCAAGGCCTTCATGGTCTATACTGACGTCACGACCAGCGGCCTGGCCTCGCTGACGCCGTTCAAGACCCCAGAATCGATCACGGGGAAGCGAATCGCAGCTTCGCAGACTGACAGCGCCCGAGTCATCCTGCCGATCATTTTCGACGAGAAGAAGCTCGACGCTTCCAAACTCGACTGGCAGGCCGCTGATCCCGGCGTCTATTTCTCGCTGCTGCTGAGCAATCGTGCTGACCTGTTCACCGCCAGCTCTGACGGCGACATGCCGGCTTTGAGCAAGGTCGCGGCAGCACAGGGCAAGACGGTCGAATTCACCAGCTTCGTCGACTGGGGCTACGACGTGTTCGGTTACGTCCTCGTCGCGGCCACGCCGAATCTCGAAAAGAACCTCGACGAAGCCAAGCGCTTCGCTGCCGCGACACGCAAAGCGGTCGAATACGCAATCAAGAATCCGGACGAGACTGCTGACATCATGGTCAAGGCCAACCCGGCGATGAACCGCGAGACCGTGCTGGCTCAGTGGACGGGAGCGATCAGATCGATGCAGACCCCCTACACCGCCGAACACGGTTATGGGGTGGCCGACGATAAGCGCATTCTGCGCACGATCGATCTTGTGAAGAAGGCATTGAAGCTCGACGCGTCGCTGAAACCCGACGACTTGTTCGCAATCAAGGGTAAGTAATCCGCCCCGGCCGCTGCGGCGAGCCCGGCGGCCGGACGATATCCTCAGCCTGGCGATCGTCGTTAGGAATCCTTTATGTCTGCCTCGCTCATCGTCGAAAATCTATCGAAGACATTCGGTTCGACCCTGGCGATCGATCAGGCTTCGTTCTCCGTCCCCGAGAACAGCTTCGTCTCGATTGTCGGCCCCAGCGGTTGCGGCAAGTCCACCTTGCTGCGCATCGCCGCCGGGCTTGTGCGTGCCAGCAGTGGCCGTATCAATCTGCGCGGGCAGGAGGTCACCGGTCCAATCCGCGATGTCGGCATGGTGTTTCAGGCACCCGTCCTGCTGCCTTGGCGCACGACCCTGGACAACATCCTCTTCGTTGCCGAAATGGGCGGCTTACGCGCCGCCGACTATGAAGGGCGCGCCCGCGAACTGATGGCGCTCGCCGGCCTCTCCGGCTTCGAAGAGAGCCGCCCCTTCGAGTTGTCAGGCGGTATGCAGCAGCGCGCCGCGATCTGCAGGGCAATGCTGCTCAAGCCCTCGCTGATCCTGATGGACGAGCCGTTCGGCGCGCTCGACGTCATCACCCGCGAGCGCATGGGTTTTGCCTTGCAGACGCTTTGGGAGGAGAGCCGCAACACCGTGCTTTTCGTTACCCACAGCATCACCGAGGCCGTGCTGCTTTCCGACATTGTCGTGGTGATGTCGCCGCGGCCGGGGCGCATCCACGACATCGTCGAAATCGACCTGCCGCGCTCGCGCACCACGGCGACCTTGCGCGATCCTCGCTTCGTCGCCTTCGCCGCCCGTGTGCGCGAGGGCATCGAGGCCGGCGAGACGGAGTACTGACGATGGCCGACACGTCCTCTTTGCTGGCGCGTTTTCGTCCGCTTCTTTTCCTCGCTGCGCTGCTGCTTTTCTGGGAGATCGGCGTGCCGTTGCTCGGCATCCCCGGGTATGTCTTGCCGCTGCCGTCGGCGATCGCTACCCGCTTCATGGAGACCGCGTCGATCCAGTTGCAAGGGCTCGCGGTGACCGGAATGACCACGCTCGTCGGCCTCGCGCTGGCGCTGGTCTTCGGCGTGCTGCTGGCACTGGCCGTCATTTATGTGCCGGTGCTGCGTTCGCTCGTGATGCCGTTGCTCGCCGCCTTCAACTCGATTCCGAAGATCGCGGTGGCGCCGCTCTTCGTGATCTGGTTCGGCCTCGGCGTCGAATCCAAGATCATCCTCGCCTTCCTGCTGGCGTTGTTCCCGGTCTTCGTGAATTCGTTGACCGGGCTCGGCGAGATCGAAGCCGACGTCATCGACTTGTCGACGCTGGCCGGAGGCAGCCGCTGGCGCATCTTCACCAAGGTGCGCCTGATGAATGCCGTGCCTTACATCACCGACGCGCTCAAGGTTGCCTTCCCGCTGGCGCTCGTCGGCTCGATCGTCGGCGAGTTCATCGGCGGCAACAGCGGCATCGGCCATCTCATACTGTTCGGCCAGTTCAACATGGATACCCCGCTCGTCTTCGCCGCGCTGGTCTCGATCACTGTCTTCACCACGCTCGGCATCGGGGCGGTCTCGCTGTTCGAGCGCATGGCCTTGACCTGGCGCCCGTCGCAACGCCGACGCTGACGCCACGGAGCGCCTGACGGCGTTCCGGCGCAGGGCCGGTATACCCACGATATCGATAAGGAAATACCGATGCGGAACTACATCGCGCGCCTCAAGGAACGAGGGGACTTGCTGGTGGTGGACAAGGAGGTCGACCCCTTCCACGAACTCGCGGCGGTGACTTATGCTGCGCAGAAGCGCTGGGGCAAGCCGATCCTGTTCAACAAGGTCAAGGGCACCCGCTTCCCGGTCGTCACCAATGTCTACGGCGCCCGCGAACGGCTGGCTGAACTCATCGGCATCGACGCGGCCGATTTCTGCCGGCAGTGGAGCAATCTCGCCAATCTCGGCAGTGGCGCCGGCGGGTCCGCCTTTGTGCCGGCGCAGGATGAGGATCTGATCGAGTGCAAGCTCTCCGAACTGCCGCTGATCACCTATTCGGACCGTGACGCGGCCCCTTACTTCACCTCCGCGATGTTCATCGCCAAAGACCCCGAGACCGGCGTCGGTAACCTGTCCTATCACCGCTCGATGTTCGTGAGCGACGAGGAACTGCGCTGCCGGTTAGCGCCTCGTCACCACCTGACGATCTATCACGAGAAGGCCGAGAAGATGGGTAAGCCGCTTGAGGCGGCGATGTTGATCGGCGCGCCGTCGACCTCGTTCCTGACAGCAGCGGCTCCCTTGCCTTACGATGTCGATGAACTTGAGGTTGCGGCCCGCCTCAAGGGCAGCCCGATCGCGATGCGGAAATGCAAGCATATCGATCTCGAAGTGCCTGCCGATACCGAGATCGTCATCGAGGGCCGCTTCCTGCCGAACGAGCGCCGGCCCGAGGGGCCGTTCGGAGAGTTCATGGGCTATTACGTCCCCGAAGGCCAGAACGCGGTGTTCGAGGTGCTGGGCGTGACCGTCCGCAAGGACGCCGTCTTCCACTCGATCCTGTGCGGCTCGGCCGAGGAGGTGCTGACGCTGGAGCTCTCGGTCTCTGCCAACATCTACCAGCGCCTCAGCGCCGCTTTGCCTGGCATTCTCGACGTCACCTGCCAGCCCTTCGTCAACCATGCCATCGTAAAGGTCGACACGCAGTTCGAGGGCCACGCCCGCCAGGTCATGCTGGCGACGATCGGCGCCGAGCCGATCTGGGCCAAGATCATCACCGTCGTTGATCCCGATGTGAACATCTACGACATGGATGATGTGATGTGGGCTACGCTGACGCGCTGCCGCCCTGACAAGGACATGCTGATCATCCCGGAGACGCCGTCCTTCTATCGCGATGAGCAGAAGGACCACTGGGGCCGCCTCCTGATTGACGCGACCAAGCCCTTCCACCGCAAGCCGGAATTCGAACGCAAGAAAATCCGCCTCGCCGACCAGATCAACCTGTCCGACTGGTTCGACAACGCCTGAGGGCAACGCAAACCCATGAGCGATCACGATACGCCCGCGCGCATTATCGTCGGCATCAGCGGCGCCTCTGGCGCCGTCTATGGCGTGCGGGCGCTCGAATTGCTGGCGGCGGCAGGGGTCGAGACGCATCTCGTCGTCACCCGCTCGGCCCATCTGACGCTGTCGCAGGAGCTCGGTATGAGCCCTGCGGCGCTGGCCGAGAAGGCGAATGTCGTGCACAACGTTCAGGATATCGGTGCGACGATCTCCAGCGGCTCGTTCCATACACTGGGCATGTTGATCGCTCCTTGCTCTATCCGCACCATGTCGGAGATCGCGACCGGCGTGACCTCGACTTTAATCAGCCGGGCAGCCGATGTCGTGCTCAAGGAGCGTCGCAAACTGGTGCTGATGGTGCGAGAGACCCCACTGCATCTCGGGCATCTGCGGACGCGATTATCATGCCACCCGTGCCGGCCTTCTATGCTCTGCCGGAAACGATCGCCGATATGGTGGACCACACCGTTGGCCGTTCGCTCGACCTATTCGGCATCGACAGCCGCGCGGTTCGCCGCTGGGCCGGCATGCCCACCGTACGTAGGGCAACTACCGAATCTCGCTAAGTGCAACCGCGATCATGATACCGTCTCTCTGCCGCCAACCCGAATACTGCCGGTGCATAGTGCGGTGAGTGGATCGGCTCCATCTCTACATTGCCTCGTAACGCGGAGACGGAGATGAACCGGCTCGATCTTGATGGCCCCCTCTGGCGTTTCGCTCTGGAGTTTTATGCGTTGCCGGGTGTCGCCGAAGCCTGCCTGACCTTGCAGGACGAAGCGCAGATCGATGTGATTCAGCTCCTGACTGCAATCTACGCTGACCTCATTTTACGGCAGCCGCTGTCATCGAAGGATCTCCCCGAGCTAGATAGGCAAACGGCTGAATGGCGGGGCGCGACCGTCCTGCCTCTGCGCGACATCCGGCGCTTCCTCAAGCCCGAGAGAGACGGGTTTCCGGAAGAGCGACATCTCCTCCGGGAAAAGGTCAAAGCTGCGGAGCTGCTTGCTGAGCAAATCCAGCTCGCGATGACCGAGCGCTGGCTGAGCCGACGTGAACCGGGGCCAGGGCTTCCGGCGCGGGAGGTGTTCGCCTTGTTAATGCAGGAGGATGTCTCCGGACAGCCGAGGAACGAGCGGGTGATCGACGTCGCGATCTCGACGTTGGAGATTGCGATGGCACCCCTCCATCGAAAAGCCCCGGCGGCGCATCGCATGCCCGGGACTTCGGTTTGAAGGCCGGGTTAGGAAAATGCCAATCTTGTCGGGGCAGGGGCCGCCGACATCTCTTAAAAGCTTCAATTCCGGGTGCGGAAGGCGCTCAGACCGTCTTCGGTCGACGCGTCCGGCCCATCCTCACGATCGGCCGAGTGTCGATCCTGACAGATGAGGGGGATGGCGGTGCCGCCAGTCGGCACCGCCATCCCCCTCATCGATAAAGGTGCTTATTTCGAACCGCGGAGCCTCATGGTTCATTCCCGGTTCGATAGGCAATGTAGGCGATCTTGTCCCCGGTACCCGCAGCCTGATTTCCCTGAAGCGGGAAAGCGATGATAATGCCGTCGTGCGGGGCGACGATACGCTCCAGCTCGGTGCCCCAGCAATCGCGCAGGGTCGCGACCGTTTCGCCCTGTTTCACCGATTGGCCGCACTCTAGGCCGAAGAAGCAGTATCCGCCGCGGGTCGCGCCGATGGACCGATAGGTCCGAACCTCTGTGAAGGGGCGGGGAACCTCGATCGGTTCGTGCTGATCCGACAGCATGTCGAGATGACGGAGCACATTGCGCACGCCGGCGACGCCGGTCGCGATCGAAACAGGGTCGAAGCGGCGGGAGAACACGAATTCAGGGGTGATCGTCGGCTTGCCTTGCTG
>CAMFHT010000099.1 GCA_945952245.1 uncultured Rhizobium sp.
CAATCTCGGTCAAAAAGTATGAAACTAGAGGGCCCCTTTGCTAGAGCTGAGATCGCGCCGACATTCGCACTATATCCTGTTGGAAAAAGGATGGCCGCTTCCTTCCCAAGCCACGAGCTCAGTCTTCTTTCGGCAACTTTGTGCAATGACGAATGGCCACCACTCATAGCCGATGTGCCGCAGCCGGTCCCAAATTCTCTAACAGCTGCAATAGATGCTTCGATGACGGCAGCATGTCTGTTCAGCCCGAGATAGTGATTGATAGGCCAAATGACACACTCTTTGGACGAGGAGTGGGCATCACTGTCAATTTTCCCGACCGAATGGCTGCCATGGGCCGTGTAGTTATCGTAGCACCAAAACCTCAGTTCGCGCCTGCTGAGTCTTTACAGCATGATATGCGTCCGCGACGGCAGAGATGTTGACGATACCCTGCTCCTGGCAGTTCTTTCGCACAAGTCCGATCTGCTGGTTTTGGGTGGAAGCTTCGGCAGCTAAGAGACTAAGGGAGGAGGAAGCCTCTGCAGCTATGACGTTCATGGTGTTGCCTTCAAGAGTTAAATTAAGGGTGCCATCGAAGGACAGTCTATTGGCGGAGTCCGCCATAAACCTCGTGCTTTAGTCATGACTTGTAGGGATGAAGGTCGATACCCCCATTTGGGGGTTTCTGTTTCGGTGTAGACATAAGAGAAAGCGGTCAATCACGCCGAGGATCATCTTTGTGTTGCCCGAGACAGCTGCTCGATTAATAGATGACGTTATAGCCACAGGTGGCCCCGATACGGCTGACTACGCTGAGCTTCAACAAGCGATCGGTACCATTCATAGGCAGGCATTCGATACGTCTTGCGCAGGCGTCGTGTCCGTGCGCGTAGCAGAAAACTGTATGGGTCCCATCGTATTGAGGCACAGGTCCCTTTTCATGACCACCGCGACCAATCAGGGCTTTGCTCGTCTGAAGCCACATGGTTACGCCGGTGATTTTGAAATCATCGAGCGTATGTACAATCAGACGATTTCCCAGAGCGAAACGTTTACGAAGTGGGATCGGCTTTTCCAGTCATCTCAATGTGTAACGGCAGTACGCAAACGCGCGGAGGTATTGGTCGAAGTTGTGAAAAATAGGGACAGTAAAAGCGTTCTGTCCGTTGGTTGTGGGCCGGGAATAGATGTCCGCAACCTTCTCGAAAAGACGTCGAGCGTCACACACGTGACTCTTCTGGACAACGACAATAAGGCAATCGAGCGCTCCAGAGCGAATTTGTGTGCACACAGTGACGTCGACATGGACTATATCTGCCGTAACGCCTTCCGCTTCAAGAGCAACCGGAAATTTGACGTCATATGGTCCGCAGGGCTTTTTGATTATCTAAGTGATAAGGCCTTCACCGTGCTGGCGAAACGACTTTCCACAAACTTGAATCCAGGTGGCGTCATGGTGCTCGGAAACTTCGGACCGGATCACCAGACACGTGCCTATATGGAAGTCGTCGGCGACTGGTTCCTTATCCACCGTACCGAGGCCGAACTGCGAAAACTTGCAGAAGCTATAGATGCCAAACAAGCCGATATCACCAATGATGAAACTGGTGCCAACCTCTTCATCACGCTCTCATTCTAGATTCACGACTTAACTTGCTCTGCACAAGAAAGCTTGTTTAGATCGTGCGGATTCGGCCTTTAGTGAGCGCTCATTTTCTGCATTTGGCGCTTTGCAGACTTGGTAAGCGGATCGGCTGCTTAAAGGTGTTAGACCATGGAGGTTGAACGGCCGGAATGGAGGCGCATAGCGGTCTATGCCTGTGACTTACGTTCGTCCTGACACTCCCCATCTCGCGACTTTCTGCATCAGCCATCCAAGATGTTGACTTCGAGTGGGTCAACTCGGGATAAATTCTGCCGTAAAGCTAACGTTGCGGGACTCCCTGTAGCTCTATAGTTTTTGACTTCTTGTCCACCCGTCCAAAACTTTTAGCTCCTCGTCGGTCCATCCTTGCGGTTGGGTGAGGGCGATCCAGCCTGCCATGTAGTCGGATGCTGCATAGACGTGACCGACGCCCTTCGGAACGCTGGTCGCCGTCACCATGTCCACCACCAGCTGGAGGAAGGTAACGCCGGGGATCCAGCGCAGGTCGGGAGAGAGATCGGGTGCGTTGCGGCTGGACATCCAGGCAGGGCGACGGCGCCAGGTCTGCCGGTCGAAGAAAACGATCGGGTCCGAAGGGTACTGGAGGTAGAGGATCCGCATTGGCCCCCAGTCCGGTTCGGTCAGCTGTGTGCGGTCCGAATTCGTGAAGAAGCGGAAAGTGCGGCGGTTCCGCGCCTGGGGTAGCCACGGATCTCCGCCTGTTCTTGTCTCCTGCACGCCGTTCCAGGTTCGGCTCGGAAAGGGAGGCCCCACCCAGAATGCACCGTCATAGGGATCGCCGACGATATCGAAGATGTCGCTGGCGAGATCGGAGTTCAGGGCACCCAGGCTCAGGCCGAAGAGATAGAGCCTCGGGCGGGTGGCTTTGGGCAGCGAATGCCAATGCTGGTATACGGTTCTGAAGACGGCGCGGGCCGTTTCATGGCCGTAGTCCGGCTCGGTCAGCAGCGAAAGCCAGCTCGGGAGATAGGAGTACTGGACAGAGACCGTGGCAAGATCTCCCCGGTGGAGAATTTCAAGCGGCGCCATCGCCGCCGGATCGACCCACCCAGTGCCGGTTGGCGTTGCAATCACCAGCAGCTTGCGCTCGAAAGCGCCGATGCGGATGAGCTCCGTCAGTGCCAGCTCGGCCCGTGTCTGCGGCGTCTTCGCGGAGTTCAAGCCGACATAGACCCGCAGGGGCGGTTTCCACTCGCTGCCCGCCAGCCTCGCCAGATCGTCATCCGACGGCAGGGAAAGGATTCGGGCACGGCCTTCGCGCCCGAGGCCTTGCCAGGAAATAAGGGAGGCGGGGCTGCCGGTCTTCCAGGGTTCGAGCGGCATCCGGTCGTTCGACGGGGCCAGGGCGTCGACCTGGCGATAGGCTGAATCCAGCCCTCTGAGTACTGCTGCCATCAGATAGCCGTTGCCGATCGCCCAGAAGCTCCAGGCGGCGAGCGACATGGCAAGGAGCAACGAAAGCCGCTTCGGCAGGATCAGCCGAAGCGGCCATGCGTAGAGATCCATCAGCACGCGGAACAGGCGGGAGATCAGGAGGAGAGCAAATGCTACCGCCAGCGCCGTGGCGGCGATCAGGATCGGGCGTGCCGTTTCGACGGCCGGCAGACCGAGTGCCCGGTGGATGGTCTCCTGCCAGGCGCGTGCCTTGGCCAGTCCGCCCAAGACCAGTATGGCAGAGACGACCCAGCTGCCATGGCGGGCCATCAGCCGGTGCCGCTCCGCAAGCTGCGCCAGCCCGAGCCACTCCCACGAAAGCGACAGCAGGACGCCGATCCCGTAGCCTGCGGCAAAGGCAAGCCCGGCGGCTCCACCCTGCACTGCGCCGGTGCGGGGAATCAGGCTAGGGGTGAGCGAGGCCAGGAAGGCGGCCGATCCCAGCACGAGCCCCGTTGTCGAGAGCGGAGTGCGCAGCCGCGCAGAGAGAAGGCCAGGGAAACTCACCATACTCGCTTTCCTCGCTTGAAATGCCCCCGGAGCCACGGCCCCTGACCGGCAGATCGGCAGAGCTGAAGCCGATGGACCGAATTGACGAGGCGCACGTCTTCCTTATCGGAGAAGCACCGTAGCAGCTTGCCTGAGACTGAGGGAGAAGATCATGAGCGCGATGCCGACGAAGACCGCCGTCGCCGCAATGAGCCAGATGGCGCTTATCGAGCTGGTGTCGGGGCGGAGAATGATCGTGACACCCAGCGCTGCCGAAACGGCGCCCGTGACCAGCAAGGGGATCATTCTTCCCGTTTCCTTCCGGAGCGCAAGGGCACCCGCAATCTGCAGGAGACCGGCCGCAATGTTCCAGAGGCCTATGAACAGGATGACATAGGCAACGGCGACACCGGGCATGAGCAGGCAGAAGAGGCCAAGTGACAGGCTGATCATGCCATGCAGCATGGCCGGCGCCGTATTTCCCGCACGTCGGACGGTCCTCCCGATCGACAGCATACCGTCGGCGACCACATAGATGCCGAATACAGTCATAAGGGAGCGGAGGGCCACGTCCGGATAGGCGAAGGCAAAGAGCCCGAAGGCCAGGCAGGCGATACCCCGAAGGAGAACCGTAACCCAGATGCTGATGAAAAAGTCACGGATACCCGGCCTGGCCATGGCGCTCACCCCTCTTGCGGCTTTCCGTTCCGTTCAATACCCGGTCCACCCCCCATCGGTGGCATAGATTCCGCCCGTGAAGTTCGACGCTTCCTTCGAAAGAAGGAACAGCATCATCGAAACCTGTTCGCTGACGGTCGCGGGGCGGTGATGGGAATCGACATAGGCGAGAAGACTCTGCGTCTTCAGGCGGCCCATGGTCGGGCCGACGGCATCCTTCTGCGATGCAGCCACGAGCTGCCCGGCACGGGCTACCATGGGTGTGTCCGTCGCGGCCATATTGACCGAGTTGACCCTGATCCCGTAGGGCGCATAGTCGATTGCTGCATTGCGCGTCAGGCCGTTGACCGCATGCTTGCTGGCAACATAGGCCGGATTGCCGGCGAGGCCTGTCATGCCCGCAATCGAACCGACATTGACGATCGCTCCTCCGCGCCCCTGGGCGACCATCTGCTGGAGTTCGGCGCGCATGCTCTTGAACACGCCGGCGGCGTTGGTCCGCACGACCCTGTCAAAGTATTCGTCGGTTGCCTGATGCAGCGGCGCAAAGATCAGCGGCTTCTGTGCCTTGTAGTCGACCGGGTCGCCGGAAAACACACCATCCATGACACCGGCGTTGTTGAGAGCCAGATCTAGCCCGCCGAAGGTCTTGACGGCGGCCTCGACCATGCGCTCGCAAGCCCCGGTGTCGCCCACGTCTCCCGGTACGAAGATCGCCTTGCCTCCTGCCGCCACGATGCCCTCGATCGTCTTGGCGCCGAGGTCCTCCAGCCAGTCGAGACCGACCACATTGGCGCCCTCCTTTGCAGCCCTTCTGGCCGCGGCAGCCCCCATGCCCCGAGCGCAGCCGGTGACGATCATCGTCTGACCCTCGAAACGTCCGGGTATGTGGTAATCATCCTCCACCGGCGCGATATCTAGCACGCCGCGCGGTGCCTGCTGCGGATCGGCCTGCCCGGCAGCCTGAACCTGCACGGCTGACGCACTCGCTGCGGCGAGCATGAAGCTCTTCAAGACATCTCTGCGTTCCATGGGTGAAATCTCCCTCCTGATCTCGGCTCCCGCTCTCCAGGATGGCGCGCGAAGAGCTCTGCCGTATTTTGCCGGACCAAGCCGCAAGCCCCTGAGGGCAGTGCCTGGTCAATAGGTCGTGAAACCACCATCCGTGGCATAGTTGGCGCCGGTGATGTTGGAAGCCTCTGGCGACAGCAGGAACAGCATGACTGCCACCTGTTCCGCTGCGGTCGAGCCGCGTTTCTGTTCATCGCCGAACTGCAGCAGACTGTTGATTTTCGCCATGCCGATGCCCGTATCCTTGTGCCCGGTCCGGGCGCGCTGGCTGAGAAGCTGCACTGCGCGCTCGTACATCGGCGTCACCGTGGTACCCATGCACACGGAATTGACCCGGATACCGAAGGCCGCATAGTCGATGGCGGCGTTCTTGGTCAGTCCGTTCACTGCGTGTTTCGAGGCGACGTAGGATGGCGTGCCGCCGAATCCGCGCAAGCCGGCAACGGAGGCCACGTTGACGATCGAGCCGCCGCGCTGCTGTTTCAGCATCTGCCGCAGTTCGTGGCGCATGGAATAGAACGTACCCGTGGCGTTCACCCGCAGCACGACATGCCAGTAGTCGTCCGGCGCTTCGTGTATGGCCGCCATGGCCTTGTCTTTCTGCTTGGCGAAATCGATGGGATCGCCGGGGAAGATGGCGTCCATCACGCCGGCATTGTTCAGGGCAGCATCGAGCCCGCCGAAGACATCCACGCAGGTCTGGACCATTTTCTCGCAAACGGCATTCTCGGAGATATCGCCGGCTACGAAGGTCGCCTTCAGCCCCTCCGCCACGATGCCGTCGACAACCGCCTTGCCTTCTGTTTCCAGCCAGTCGACGCCCACCACGTTGGCGCCTTCCCGCGCAAGGCGGATCGCCGCCATTCGACCCATGCCTCGCGCGCAACCTGTCACCAACACCGTCTTGCCGTGGAAGCGGCCGGGATAGAAGTAATCATCGGGAACGCGCGTGATGTTCTGACGGCCCGGGAATGCCGGGTCCTTCTCCTTCCAGGGGGTGGAATAATCTTCAAGCGCCAGTTCGAGCTGCTCTTCCTTCGCCTGGCTCGCCTCGACGGCGGTCGCAGCCGCAGCAACAGTTACCGCCGCGGCGGCCGCGCCACCGACACCCTTCATCAGGTCACGTCGCATGATCATTCTCGTGTCCTCCCCTGGTCTGATTTCGCAAGCGACTAGAACGCCGTCCTGACGAAGAGCATGGCGCTGAACCATCCCTTTGCGTCACCGCCAAGCGCGTCCTTCACGGCCTGGCCCGGAATCGTGTATGCGAGGTGCCCGTGCACGTACCACTTGGGGGACGGGAACCATTTCACCGTCACGTTCGCCTCGTAACCGTATTCCTTGTCGGACATGAAGCTGAGCGCGGGGTTGCCGCCGATGTTGTTGGTGCTGTCCGCCAGGAACATCCACAATTGCGGCACCACTTCCACCGTCGGCGCAGGGCGGAAGCTTGCCTGAATCCGATGCGCGATGACGTTGCTGTCCTGCACCACCTTGAAGTGGTTCGCACCCTGCACCCATTGCTCGCCATTGCCGCCGGACAGCAGCGGGTCCCACCGTTCGTAGGTCGATGTATTCGGATCGTCACCCGAGAAGTAGCTCAGGCGATAACTGATGCTGGGGCTCCAGAGCACATCCGAGAAGCGATATCCGGCTTCCGCGTAGGCCGCCTTCGCGAACATGTCGATGTCGCTATGCGTCTGGAATGCGACTTCGCCACCGAAGAAGGCGCCGCTGACATTGGCGGGATTGGGGGAATAGGTGAAGCGGGCATCGAAGACGTTGAGGCCCTCGCGCGTGCCGAGCGGTCTCCCGAGCGGGCTGAAATAGCTGGCGCTGGATTGCAGTGCCCGCACATAGCTGCCCCCAAGCATCAGCCCGTCGACCGGCCGTGTTTCGATGTTGACGCCGGCATATTTCGTGTCCGTGTCGAGTAGCGGCAGTTCGTCCGGGTCCAGATAGAAGGCCTCGAACTTCGTGTCATTGTAGGAAACCTGGCCGAGAGCGAGGAAATCGCCGGCCCACCGGGCATTGGCCTGCAGTGCCGCGCGCACGTCGCCATTGGCAGCGGTGTTTGCGATCAGAAAGGCATTCGCCAGGGTGAAACGCTGCCGGCCGGCGCTGAAGTTGAAAGCCAGCCGATTGCCCGCCTCGTCGGTCTCTCCGGTCACGATGCCCGCATAGGCATCCTCGAAATAGGTATAACCGCGCGTCTCGTCGGTGAAGAGCTCCTGTCCGTAGGAGCCGGTCGTAAGCCCGCTCACACCGCCATAGACATAGGTGCTGTCGGTCAGCGGCGTGATGCCGTAGAGCCCGTACTGAACATATCCTTCGACCCAGTCATCGTAGCCGCGTCCGGCAGGCCTTCCCCTCACGAGCGGGTTGCCAGCCAGCATGTGGCCCGGATCGCCGTACCATGCATTGTCGTTGGCGTAGTAGAGCGTCAGGGCCTCCAGCTTCAGGCGGAGATAGGTGCCATCCTTGTCATAGAGGACCGGCAGTTCCGACGGATTGCCGGACAAGAAATAGCCGTTGCCGGTCGCCGGAGCGTCGCCGCTCCGCAAGGTGACGTTGACTGTCACGTCCAGGCCGCCATTCTTGCCGACGGCATAGGTGAAGCCGATGTCGGCGATAGTCGGGTTTCGCCGCGCTCGCGCAATGGCAAATGCCGCATGGTCCTCGTCGAACCGCTCGCCGGGGTAGACCGCAAGGCTCTTCCGGACGCTGTCCGTGATGCGGTCGGCCAGTCCGCGGTCGGCGCCGGGGTTCTTGATCTCGACCCGGACTGTCTCGACGGGAAGGCTGAGAAGACCTTGATCCGAACTGAAACTCTGCGCCAGGGCGGCACCGGTACCGCATGGCACCAAGCCTGCGCCCAAGCCGGCTGCGACGAAAACCGCTACCGCGGACCCTCGGAATAAACTGCGGGCACGTGCCGTGAAAGCGCTGCCCTTTGCCTGCACCCATATACCCCGCATGACCGCCCCCACACTGCCCCACAGTAATACCGGAATTTTAATATGTATTAAAATAAATAAGATCTTATCTTCAAAAGTCTAAGTCAGTAATTTCGAATTGACAAGATGTTAACAAGCGAACTATTCCCACAGGCAGGAGAAGGACCCAGAATTGGTTGGTATCGTCAAGTTGTTCCAATCCGCAGTCCGGCAGCTCCAGGAGACGTCTTGAAGCAATCCCTTATCCTCCCGCGATGCAGCATTAAAAATTCGTAACATCGGAACGTATCTTTCCATGACGCGGTTCTCCAAAAGTGAAACGAGGAGAACGAGTGATGATCAAAGCAAAATTCCTTGGTGCCGGTGCGCTCAGCATCGTGATGTTTGCATCGTCCCTGATGCCCGTGCAGGCCGCATCCATGCCGAGCGCGAAGGCGCCGCAGATTTCTGATGTCGAGCAGGTGCAGTACCGGCGGGATCATAGGGATCGGCGCGGCTGGTATAACGGGGAGCGTGGTTATCGCGACCGTCGCCCGGGTTATCGCCGCCACAGCGATGGCTATTGGTATCCGTTGGCAGCCTTCGGGGCCGGTGCCATCATCGGCGGCGCGATTGCAGGACGGTCCACCACGGACCGGCTTTCGAACCGGCATATCCGCTGGTGCGCGGATCGCTATCGCACCTATCGTCCCTCCGACAACACCTTCGTGCTGCGGGCTGGCGTCAGGGCGCAGTGTAATTCGCCGTTCAATTGACGGGAACGGGCTCACCCTGACGGGTGGGCCCTTTTCCTTAAAGCTCTGGCCAAGCGGACACCCGCAACCAAGGAAAAGCCAAGCGCGCTATCGAAACTGCATTTCTCGAAAGAATTCAAACAGCTGCCGCAAAACAGCGGGCTGTCACATGCCTATTAACAAACTGTTACATTGACCACCTAAAGCTCCAGCCACGGCCGGGGCACCTCTCAAGAATGCGCGGAACAGCGCAGCGTCCCGGCCCTGACAGAAATCTAGGGCATGGAGACAAGAATGACCCTCAAGAACGCTTTCCTGGCGACCGTGGCTGCGCTCGCCTTCACGTCTGCAGCGCAGGCTGCCGACGCCATCGTGGCTGCAGAACCGGAGCCGGCCGAATATGTGAAGGTCTGCGATGCCTTCGGCAAAGGCTATTTCTACATTCCCGGCACCGAAACCTGCATCTCGCTCGGCGGTTACATCCGCAATGACATCCGCGGCGGTGACCTCCTCGGCGACGACACCGATGGCGACAAGCGCGGCGATACCTGGTCGAACCGTGTCCGCTTCACGCTGAACGTGCTGACCGCCGCAGACACCGAATACGGTGCGCTGAAGACCAATGCCGAACTGCGCTTCAACAACAACAACGGCAACCAGACCTATTCCCTCTATCGCGCCTATATCGACCTCGCCGGCCTTCGCATCGGTAAGGACGAATCGGCTTTCGTGCTGTTCCCGAACAAGGCCGGCTCCGTGCTGCAGGACGACCTGATCCCCTACGGCAAGTACGAAACCAACCTGATCACCTACACCTTCGATGCCGGCAACGGCTTCTCGGTGATCGGTGGCTTTGAAAGCGGCGGTTCCGTCGGCCGGGATTACGTGCCGAACATCGTTGCCGGTGCAAAGTACAAGTCCGACAATTTCGGCATTACCGTCATCGGCGGTTATGACCGCCTGGTGGAAGACGGCGCTATCAAGGCCCGTGTCGACGGCAAGTTCGGCGATGTCTCGCTCTTCGTCATGGGCGGTTACAACACCGGCGACGTGAAGAACTTCTACGCCAACTGGAACGGCGACTGGGCCGTCTGGGCCGGCGGCGCCGTGAAGATCAACGACAAGGCCACGGCAAACGTGCAGGTTTCCTTCACCGAAGCCGACGAATTCGCCGCCGCTGCAAATGTGGGCTTCAAGGTCGCAAGCGGCCTGACCGTTACGCCGGAAGTCGACTACATGGAAAAGGTCAACGGCGACAAGCTGTGGGGCGGCATGGTTCGCTTCCAGCGCAACTTCTGATCCGGGGCGGGCGTCAGCCCTGCCGATCGTCACCAAAAGGGAAGGCGCGGAGAGCATCCGCGCCTTTCTGTTTTGGCGGTGATGGGTTGCGGTCAGAACTCTTCCCATTCCTCGTTCTTGACGGCGAGATTGCCTTGCGTCTTCGGCCTTGCCGGTGCCCGCGGCGCTGCTGCAGGGGCAGGGCGCGCCATGGCGGCAGCCGTCTGACGAAGGGCGGTTCCCTGGCTCACCGCACCGTGTTCCAGCGTGAACTGGGAGACGAGCTCGCGAAGGCGGGCGGCTTCCTGGGCAAGCGAAGCGGCTGCGGCGGTCGATTGCTCGACCATGGCTGCGTTCTGCTGCGTGGTCTGGTCCATCTGGTTGACGGCGATGTTGACCTCGGCAAGGCCGGTCGACTGCTCGCGCGCCGATGTTGCGATCGAGTCCATGTGACGGTTGATGTCGTCGATATGGCTGACAATGGTCTTCAGCGTCTCGCCGGTCTCGCGCACCAGCTTGACCCCGCTTTCCACTTCCGACGTGGAGTTGTGGATCAGACCCTTGATCTCCTTTGCGGCCTGGGCCGAGCGCTGGGCAAGCTCGCGCACTTCCTGGGCAACGACGGCAAAGCCCTTGCCGGCTTCGCCGGCGCGCGCCGCTTCCACGCCGGCATTCAGCGCCAGAAGGTTCGTCTGGAACGCAATCTCGTCGATCACGCCGATGATGTTGGAGATCTGCTGGCTCGACTGCTCGATCTTCTGCATGGCCTCTTCGGCATTGGAGACGACCTTGGCCGACTGGGCGGCGCTGAGGTTCGCTGACTGCGCGACAGTCCGGGCCTCCGCGGTCATCTTGCTGGAGCTCGACACGTTCGTGGTAATTTGGTCCAGCGCGGCTGCCGTTTCCTCGAGCGACGCCGCCTGCTGTTCGGTGCGCTTGGACAAATCGGACGCACCGGAAGAGATCTCCCGCGTGCCGCTGTCCATGTTCTGTACGGCAAGGGCCACGGCGCTGACGGTTTCGCTCAGCTGGTCGACGGTTGCGTTGAAATCGCTGCGCAGGCCTTCGTATTCAGCGGCGAAGGCCGTTGAGATCCGGCAGGTGAGATCACCAGCCGCAAGGCGCTTCAGGCTGCCGCCGAGCGTGCTGGTCGCGATGCGCAGTTGCTCTGCTTCGCGCGCAATCCTCTGCTGTTCGGCAATCCGGCTCTTTTCGGATGCTCCGCGGGCGGCATCGGCCTCTTCCTCGAGGCGCAGATTGGTCAGCGCGTTCTGCCGGAACACTTCGACTGCACCTGCCATGGCGCCGATCTCGTCGGTTCTGCCGGCAAACGGGATTTCCGAAGCCATGTCACCCTCGGCAAGGCGGCGCATGGCGCCGGTGATCCGCTGGATGGGCGAGGCGATGCCGAAGATGGCGAAGACCATCCCGGCCACGGCCAGCGCGCTGGTTGCGATCGCAATCACCAAAGTCGCCTTGAACGCAAAGCCGGCCTCGTGGTCGGCCTCCGCGACCTTGGAATGTGCATTGTCGACAACGAAGGCGACGAGTTCGCCGATCTTGGTGTTCACCTTCTCCGCACGCGGCTTCATCTCCGACCGGAAGACCGGGAAAGCCTGCGAGGCCTTGTCAGCCTTGATCAGCGCGATGAAATCCTCCGATGCGGTCAGATAATCCGCGACCAGCGGCTTGATCTCGTTGATCAGCGCGCGGCCTCTCTCGGTGCGCACGCCCGCTTCATAGGTCGCGATCGCCTCGTCGAGTTCCTGCCGCGCTGATGCCAGTGCGGTTTCCTCGGCTGCGAAGTCCTCAGCATTGCCGATCATGGCATGGCGGGCGAGAACCAGCCGGATATTGGCGAAGGCGCCCTTGATCTCGCGGGCGGTCAGCAGCCGCTCCACCCAGTAATCTGTCTCTTATACACATCTCCGAGCCCACGAGACAAGAGGCAATCTC
>CAMFHT010000100.1 GCA_945952245.1 uncultured Rhizobium sp.
TTCCGCCCGGCACCGGCATCTGTCACCAAGTGAACCTCGAATATCTCGGCCAGACGGTCTGGACCAAGGAAGAGGACGGCGCGACCGTCGCCTATCCCGATACCTGCGTCGGCACCGACAGCCACACGACCATGATCAACGGCCTCGGCGTGCTCGGCTGGGGTGTGGGCGGCATCGAGGCTGAAGCCGCCATGCTCGGTCAGCCGGTTTCCATGCTGCTCCCCGAAGTCATCGGCTTCCGCCTCACCGGTAAACTGAAGGAAGGCGTTACCGCGACCGACCTCGTGCTGACCGTGGTGCAGATGCTGCGCAAAAAGGGCGTCGTCTCGAAGTTCGTCGAATTCTTCGGCCCCGGCCTCGACCACATGTCGCTCGCCGACCGGGCGACCATCGGCAACATGGGTCCGGAATACGGCGCGACCTGCGGCTTCTTCCCCGTCGATGGGGAAACCATCAACTACCTCACCATGTCCGGCCGCAAGAAGGACCGCATCGCACTCGTCGAGGCCTATTCCAAGGCGCAGGGCATGTGGCGCGAAGGCGACGGCTCCGACATCGTCTTCACCGATACGCTGGAACTCGATCTCGGCGACGTCGTGCCCTCCATGGCCGGTCCGAAGCGTCCGGAAGGTCGCGTCTCGCTCGAGAACATCGCCTCCGGTTTCGCAACCGCGCTCGACAACGACTACAAGAAGCCGGGCCAGCTCGGTGCCCGCTACCCCGTCGAGGGCACGGATTACGATCTCGGCCATGGTGACGTGACCATCGCCGCCATCACCTCCTGCACCAACACGTCGAACCCCTCGGTGCTGATCGCTGCAGGCCTCCTCGCCCGCAATGCGGTTGCCAAGGGCCTGAAGTCCAAGCCCTGGGTCAAGACCTCGCTGGCACCCGGATCGCAGGTCGTGGCCGAGTATCTGGAAAAGGCAGGCCTTCAGAAGGATCTCGATGCGCTCGGCTTCAACCTCGTCGGCTTCGGCTGCACCACCTGCATCGGCAATTCCGGTCCGCTGCCGGCGCCGATCTCGAAGACCATCAACGACAAGGGCCTGATCGCCGCTGGCGTCCTCTCGGGCAACCGCAACTTCGAAGGCCGCGTCTCGCCGGACGTGCAGGCGAACTACCTCGCCTCGCCGCCGCTCGTCGTGGCCTATGCGCTCGCCGGCTCCGTCCAGAAGGACCTGACCCGCGATCCGCTTGGCGAAGACCAGAATGGCAATCCAGTCTACCTCAAGGACATCTGGCCGACCTCGCAGGAAGTCAGCGACTTCATCCTGAAATACGTCACCCGCGAACTTTACGAGAGCAAGTATGCCGACGTGTTCAAGGGCGACGAGAACTGGCAGGCGGTCAACGTGCCTGATGGCCAGACCTATGCCTGGGAAGACGCTTCCACCTACGTTCAGAACCCGCCCTATTTCGTGGGCATGGGCAAGACCGGCGCAGGCGTCACCGACATCAAGGGCGCCCGCGTTCTCGGGCTCTTCGGCGACAAGATCACCACCGACCACATTTCGCCGGCCGGTTCGATCAAGGCGCAGTCCCCGGCCGGTTCCTACCTGCTTGGCCATGGCGTCGGCATTGCCGACTTCAACCAGTACGGCACGCGCCGCGGCAATCATGAAGTCATGATGCGCGGCACCTTCGCCAACATCCGCATCCGCAACCACATGCTCGGCCCGAACGGCAAGGAAGGTGGCTACACCATCCACTATCCGTCCAAGGAAGAGATGTCGATCTACGATGCGGCCATGCAGTACAAGGCCGAGGGCGTTCCGCTCGTCATCTTCGCAGGCGTCGAATATGGCAACGGCTCGTCGCGCGACTGGGCTGCCAAGGGCACCAACCTGCTCGGCGTGCGCGCCGTGATCGCCCAGTCCTTCGAGCGCATCCACCGTTCCAACCTGGTTGGCATGGGCGTCATCCCCTTCTGCTTCGAAGAGGGCACGAACTGGCAGACGCTGAACCTCAAGGGCGACGAGACCGTCACCATCGAGGGCCTTGAAAACATCAAGCCGCGTGAGCGCAAGATCGCCAAGATCACCTATGGCGACGGCACGGTGAAGGAAATTCCGATCCTCTGCCGCATCGATACGCTCGACGAGGTCACCTACGTCAACAATGGTGGCATCCTGCAGACCGTTCTGCGCGATCTCGCTGCCTGATCCATGTTGCCGATCTGAATATGCAAGGCCGGGCCATCGAAGGATGGTCCGGCTTTTTCAGTTTCTGCACTCTCGCTGGCGAAACGCGCCGGGCTCACCTGAAAGTGACTTTTCCCGACAGGGCCGGGGCGGTAGAAGGAGGAATGGGCAATGCTGCCCCTTCAGAACTCCCTGAAACCATGATTTGAGAAGTGGCTGGATTGCCGGCGGCGCGGAACGACATGATGAAACGGTTATGGCTCCTCATCCCCTTGGCAGTCTGCCTGCCGGCAGCGGGCTTTGCCGGGGAAGCGGTCTCGCTCGTGCCGCGGGGCGTCGTTGAACTCTTCACCTCGCAGGGCTGCTCGTCATGCCCGAAGGCAGACCAGGCTTTTTCGAGCCTCGCCACCGATCCCTCGATCGTCGCGCTCTCCTTCCACGTGGACTACTGGAATTACCTCGGCTGGAAGGACACGCTGAGTTCGGAACAAAACACCCGCCGTCAATACGAATATGCAGCCGCCTTCGGGCGCAGCAATGTCTACACGCCGCAGGCCGTTCTCAATGGTCGCATGCATGTGAAGGGCGGGGAGCTGGCGGATGCCAATGCGCAGCTGAAGACGCTGAGCAGTGATCGGCAGGGGCTCGACGTGCCGGTCAAGGTCGTGCGCGACGATGACTGCCTGGACATCGACATCGGCGAGGGCCAGGGCTCAGCCAATGTCGTCATCGCCTATTTCTCGCGCGAGCGGCAGGTCCGAATCGAGAAGGGCGAGAATGCCGGGAAGACGATCACCTACCGCAACGTCGTGCAGTCCGTGGAGACGATCGGGATGTGGGACGGAAAGGCCATTCGGCTCACCCTGCCGCTCGACGTCATGAACAGGAACGGCCATGAAGGCGCGGCCATCCTGGTGCAATCGGAGAAGGGCAAGGGCGTTCTTGGGCCCATTCGCGGCGCGGCCCTCGTTCCCGATATCGGAACCTGATCCCAACTATTCCGTTTCAATTGCGAGCCAGGGAAATTCCCGGTCCGGCCACGACTGGGCTGGGAAAGAGTTGAGGCCGGACCGGTTCCGGCCATGGTGATCAAGGCCGGACGCGCCATCTATTCCCGACCTTTGCGGCAAGCATTCGGCATGTTCTGGGGATTTTTCGGGCCAAGGTCCGCTTCGCCAGACGTTCGCGTCGCTGCCGTTCCCGGCTTGCATTTTGCCTGACGTGAGGCAAACTGTCATCGAAGTGTCAATGGGCCGGACGGACAAGCCAGAGCAATGATGGATGAAGTGAACGGGCAGGGCCACTTGGAGAGCGACGAGAGCAGAACCGTCGTGGTCGATCTCTCGCAGTACAGGCGCGGCGGCGATCCGCTGCCGGTGACCTTCCACCGGCGCGAACTGGACATGATCCTCTGGATTTATGGCCGTATGGTCGGCGAGGGCGAGTGGAAGGACTATGCGATCGACCATCTGAAGGACCGCGCCGTCTTCTCCGTCTTCAAGCGCTCGGGCGAGTTGCCGCTGTTCCGGATCGAGAAGAACCCGAAGCTGGCCGCCAAGCAGGGCGCTTTCTCGGTCACCAATACCCATGGCATGATCCTGAAGCGCGGGCATGATCTCAGGCAGGTGCTCCGTGTTTTCGACAAGTCGCTGAAGCTCGTCGACAAGTAGGCACTTGGCATAAGTCGGAAAACGAAAAGGCGGGCCAGTGGCCCGCCTTCGTGTTTCAAGATCCGTGCTTGCCGCCGATCAGTTGCGGTTGTTGCCGAGGAAGCGCAGCAGGAACAGGAAGAGGTTGATGAAGTCGAGGTAGAGCTGCAGTGCGCCCATGATGGCCTTGCGGCCGGCCATGTCGGCACTGTCGGCTTCGTAGTAGGATTCCTTGATCTTCTGCGTATCCCAGGCGGTGAGACCGGCGAAGACGAGGACGCCCACGACCGAGATCGCGAAGTTCAGCGCGGTCGATGCGAGGAAGATGTTGACCAGCGAGGCGATCAGCAGGCCAAAAAGGCCCATCACCATGAACGAACCCATGGCCGAGAGATCACGCTTCGTCGTGTAGCCGTAGAGCGACAGCGCGCCGAACGAGGCTGCGGTCACGAAGAAGGTCTGCACGATGCTCTGGCCCGTATAGATCAGGAAGATCGACGAGAGCGAGAGACCCATGAGAGCGGCATAGACCCAGAACGAGGTTTGCGCGGCACTGACGCTCATTGCATGGATCCTGAAGCTCAGGAAGAAGACCATGACCAGCGGGGCGAACATCACCACATAACGCAGCGGGCTCAGATAGATGGCCTGGCCGAAGGCGGTGAGACCGCTCTGGTCGAAGGCGAGTGCGAAAGTGCCGTAGGCGGCCAGACCGGTGATCGCGAGACCCAGCGCCATCAGGTTGTACACCTTCAGCATGTAGCTGCGCAGGCCCTCGTCAACAACGGCGCCGGACTGCGTCTGGGCCGTCCGGTTCTGATAATTGCGGAGATCAGCCATTTTATCCTCTTGCAAGGCTGCAACCCTTGCGGGACCCCTGTCCCGTCTTACTCGAAAGAGCCGCAGCCACCGTACTGAGAATATGATGTGGCAGCCCGCGTCTTACAAGTGGTTTCTGCCCCCGCGAACATTACAATTCCCTAAGGTGAGACGCCGGCTTTTCACCGAGCACCCGCCAGGTGCCCGCAAGGCCGATGGTGATCGTGATGACGAGCCCGAGCACAAGTGTGGTTACCACCGGACCGGGTACGGCAACGAAGGGCAGCTTCATGATGCCGGAGATGACGTACCACGCCGAAAAACCGCCCGCGATCGTTGCAAAGAGTGCGGTCGCCATCCCGAGGATTGCATATTCGAGCACGTAGGTCTTCGTCAGCATGCGCCGTGTGGCGCCCAGCGTCTTCATCACGACGGCATCATGCAGCCGTGCCCTGTTGCCGGCCGCCAACGCGCCCGCCAGCACCAGCATGGATGTAACAAGGGCAATCGCAGCGGCTGCGCGGATCGCATCCGCGAGCTTGCCCGTCAGATCCGCCACCGTATCCAGCGCGTCCTTGACGCGGATCGACGTGACTGCCGGATAGGCTGCCACCAGTTTGCGCAGGACATCGCCCTCCTGGGGTGCCGTGAGTTTCGGGTCCGTCAGTGTCGCGAGCCAGGAATGCGGCGCACCCTTGAAGGTGTTGGGTGAGAAGACCATGACGAAATTGATCGACATGCGGTCCCATTCCACCTTGCGCAGGTTGGCGATTTTCGCCGTGACCGGCCGGCCGAGCACGTTTACCGTCACCGTATCCCCGCGTTTCAGGCCGAGCTCGCCGGCCTCTTGAGCTGAGAACGAGACAAGCGGTTCGCCGCTGTAATCCGGTGCCCACCAGTCGCCGTCGACGAGTTCGGAATTCGCCGGCAGTTTATCCGCATAGGTCACGCCGCGGTCTCCGACCAGAACCCAGCGGCCCTCGGGGGCAATCTTCGCCTTGGCGACGTCTTCCCCGTTGAAGGCGGTGATCCGCCCGCGGAGCATGGGAACGGCCTCGACCTTCCCGGCCGGCGCGACCTCCCGGACCTCCTGTTCGAAGGCCTGCATGTCCTTCGCCTGGATGTCGACGAAGAAGAAGTTGGGCGCCTGCGCCGCAAGCGTGCCGGTCAGCTGCTGGCGCAGGTTGGCATCGATCAGCGACAGGCCGACGAGAAGCGCGAGCCCGAGGCCGAGTGACAGGATCACGGGGCTCGTGAGAGCGCCGGGGCGGTGCAGGTTGCCGATCGCGAGCCGGAGCGAGGGATTGTGGAACCGGGGTGCCCGGCTCGCAATCCAGGCCACGGCGCGGCCCACGAGCCTGAGGCTGACGAAGCCGATCGCGATTGCGATCAGCACGTTGACCGCAATGCGCCTGTCCGCTGCCGTGTAGATCGCAAGCGCGGAAAGCATTCCGAGCGAAACGAGGAGGAGGGCCAATGTCCGCCATTCCGGCCAGCGCCGGGTGACAGCCGAGCTGTCCCGGAAGAGGGCCACTGCCGAAACGCCGCGGGCTATCGCGAGCGGCAGGATGGAGAAGGTGACGGTTGTGAGGATGCCGAAGCCCGCAGCCAAGGCCAGTGCCTTCGGATAGAGCCTGAAGCCGCCGTCAACAGGCAGGAAGCTCGCGAGATAGGGGTTGGCGACGAGGGGTGCAACGATCCCGATCGCAAGGCCGATGGCAATGCCGATCAGCGCCACCATCATGATCTGGAGGAAGTAAAGGGAGATGATGAAGCCGGCGGGAGCGCCGAGGCATTTGAAGGTGGCAATCACTGCGCGCTTCGAATCAAGGTAAGCGCGCACGGCATTGCCGATACCGACGCCGCCAACGATCAGCGCCGTCAGCCCGACCAGTGTCAGGAACTGCGTGAAGCGGGCGACGTTCTCAGCCAGCGAAGGAGCGGCGTTGCGGCTGGTGCGAATGGCCCAGCCCGCATCGGGAAAGGCTTTCTTCGCCTTTTCCACGATGTCGGCAACGGCCTTGTCGCGCTCTGCCGGACCGGCCTCGACCCGCAGACGATAGGCGTGCTTGGCCAGGCTTCCGAGCTGCACCAGCCCGGTTTCTGCCAGAGCCTGCTGCGAGAGGATCAGCCGTGGCGCGAAGCCGAAACCCTCGGAGACCGCATCCGGCTCGGTCTCGATCGTGCCCGCAACACGCACCGTCGCATTGCCGAGCAGGAGCGCATCGCCGGGCTTCAGCTTCAGCCGCTCCATCAGCAGTTCCTGCAGCAGAACGCCGAAGCTGCCATCCTTGCGGGCGAGAAGCGTCTGCGGATCGTCGCCCTCGCGAGCCGCAAAGCTGCCGTAGAGCGGATAGGCTTCGTCCACCGCCTTGAGTTCCGCAAGCGCCTGATCGCTGCCATCGGGCTTGCGCAGCATGGAGCGCAGCGTGATGGATTCCGAGACGGTGCCGAGCGATTTCAGGAACTCGATTTCCCTGGGCAGAGCTTCGCGGTTCGTGAGTTCGAAACGGACATCGCCGGCCAGAAGCTGCTGGCCCTGCGTCGCCATGGTCTGCCGGATGGTCTGGGAAACCGAATTGATCGAGGCGATGGCGGCGGTGCCGAGTGCAATGCAGGCGATGAAAATGAGAAAGCCACGCAGGCCGCCGCGCATTTCCCTGATAGCGAAGCGCAACGCGAGCGACAGCGAACGAACCGGCTTCATGCCTGCAGTTCCAGTTCTGCAGCCAGCCGTTCCGGCACGTCGATGCGGCCCGAGCGCATGACCACCTGCCGGCCGCAGCGGGCTGCGAGCGAGGGATCGTGGGTCACGAGCAGCAGCGTCATCTTCCGTTCGGCCTGCTTCTGGAAGAGCAGATCCGCAATGCGCCGGCCCGTTTCGCTGTCGAGGTTTCCGGTCGGCTCGTCGGCGATCAGCACGGCGGGATTGGGAGCGAGCGCCCGCGCAACGGCCACGCGCTGCTGTTCGCCGCCGGAAAGCTGGCCCGGATAGTGATGCAGCCGCTCGCCGAGGCCGACGGCCTTCAGCTCGCGCTCCGCGAGCGCAAAGGCATCGGGATGATTGGCAAGCTCCAGCGGCACCGCGACGTTTTCGAGCGCTGTCATGTTCGGGATCAGGTGAAAGGACTGGAAGACGATGCCGATGCGCCGGCCGCGAAAGGCAGCCAGGCGGTCCTCGCCGAGATCATGCAGTGCAGTCCCGTCCACGGTCAGCGTGCCGCTGTCCAGCCGTTCGAGGCCCGCAAGCACCATCAGCAGCGTGGACTTGCCCGAGCCGGAGGGGCCGACGATGCCGACCGCCTCGCCCTGGCCTATGGTAAGGTCAATCTTCTTCAGCACGTGCACCCTAGCGGCACCCTCGCCGAGTGTCAGATCCGCATTTCTCAAGTCGATGATCGTACCGGTCACGAAATTCGGCCCTATATGTTTGGGTAATCAATTCGGCATAGCCTGAAGAAGGCTAGTCCTAAGTAGGGTCTGTCCCATGCGGTTTAAAGTTGTTCTTGCCTTTTGTGTTTTCGTCATGGCCGCCGCATCCGGCGCCCTTTCGCCGGCTTTCGCGAAATCTCTCCAAATCGTTGCCTTCGGGGATAGCTTGATGGCCGGTTACCAGCTGGAGGCGGAAAATGCCTATCCGGCCAAGCTCGAAAAGGCGCTGAAGGCTGCCGGTCACGATGTCGTGATCGCAAACGGTGCCGTCTCCGGTGACACGACGGCAGATGGCCTCGCGCGGCTTGACTGGACCATTCCCGATGGCACCGATGCGGTGCTTCTGGAACTCGGCGCCAATGACGCGCTCCGTGGCGTCGATCCGGCGCAGGCGCGCCAGAACCTTGATGCCATGATCTCCCGCTTGAAGGAGCGCAACATCGCCGTCATGCTGATGGGCATGATGGCGCCGCCGAACATGGGGGATGGCTATGGAAAAACCTTCAATTCGATCTATCCGGAACTGGCCGCCAAACACGGCGTTCCCCTGTACCCGTTCTTCCTCGATGGCGTCGTGACGGAAAGCGCGCTGAAGCTGGAAGATGGAATGCACCCCAATGCCAAGGGTGTCGACAGGCTCGTGGAAAAGACCCTGCCGGCCGTCAAGGCCTTTGTGGGGACAATCAAGTCTCGCTCAAAATAGAGGTTGCACCCTCTTTATGGGCATGATTCGCTGGTGGCGTTCGTATTAGATTCGGGGAGAGCTCGTGATGCCGAGACTGTTTACCGCCCTCGAAATTCCGCGCAATGCGGCAATGAGCCTTTCCCTCCTTCGCGGTGGTCTTCCCGGTGCCCGCTGGATCGATGTGGAGAATTACCACATCACGCTTCGCTTCATCGGCGATGTCGACGGCCGCACCGCCGACGAGGTAGTCGATCGACTGGACCGCATCGATCGCCCCGAGTTCCAGCTCAGCCTGTCCGGCATGGGGTTCTTTGGGTCAAAGAAGCCGCATTCCGTCTGGGCGGGCGTCACGCCGCACCCGGAAATGACGGCGCTGCAGGCGGAAATCGAACGCATCTGCCAGCGGATCGGCCTTCCCCCGGACCCTCGGAAATTTTCGCCGCACGTGACGCTCGCGCGTCTGAAGTCGGCGAGGGTGGACGATGTGGTGCACTATCTGGAAGGGCGCGGCAACTTCATGACCGTGCCCTTCATCGTTCCGCGCTTCGTGCTCCTCTCCTCGCGCGAATCCGTCGGCGGTGGTCCCTATATCACCGAAGAGGTCTTCAGCCTGCGCGAGGCGATCCGGCCGGAGCTGGAGCCGAGCCTCCTGCACCCCTGAAGGAACATGTCATGGCCGGCGACAACAAGGCTCCCGCCTTCGTCTTGCTCGATGAGCCTGCCGTGCTGGCGGCGCTCGAGACCCTCGAGGGCTGGCGCTTGACCGAGGACGGGATTGCCATCGAGCGGAACTTCCGGTTCCGCAGCTTCACCCAGGCCTTCTCCTTCATGACCGAGATGGCGATGCTTGCCGAGAAGATGAACCACCATCCCGAATGGTCTAACACCTATGGCCGTGTGGACGTGAGGCTCACCAATCATGCAGCCGGTGGCGTCACCGACCTCGACGTGCACATGGCCGTCATGATGAACAAGGCTGCGGCGCGGCGTGACATGAAGCCGGTTTGAAACCGTCGAGCGTCCGCCCCATATGGAAGGGACGAAGGAGCGAAGGCCCATGTCCACCGATGATGTGAAGTTTGGCGATATCCTGCTGCCCGGCGAGGACGAAGAGACGATCCAGCGCCAGGAAAAGAGCGTGCGGGAGAAATTCTGGGGCGTGCTCCGGAAATATGCCCGCCACATCCCCTTTGCCCGCGATGCCGTCGCCGCCTTCTATTGCGCGACCGATCCCGCCACGCCCCGCCGCGTAAAGGGAATTCTGCTCGCAGCGCTTGGCTATTTCATCCTGCCGCTCGACGCAGTGCCTGATATTCTGACCGTCATAGGCTTCACGGACGACCTGGCCGTGTTGACGACGGCAATTGCCATGGTGCGCGGCCACATGAAGCCCGAACACTACGAGAAAGCCGACGAAGCTCTCTCCGGCGACAAGGACAGCCGGCTGTCCTGATTTCAGAGAAGCCCAACTCTTGCCCCAATCGTTGTATCTGAAAAGGATCTCGCTTCCAAATCGGGAAGGCGGGCGGCCTGACGTCGGAGAAGCGAAATTCGCCAAGAATTGGCACGTTTAGCCCGGCATTGGACCGTCTGGTTCACGCTCTGTTAACCAGAATTAAGTCAAAATGAACGGAATCGGCAACAGGATTGGCAAGGCCCGCGCTCGTGCAGCCGCTGGGCCCGTCAGCAACCGGCAGGAAATCATGTCTGTAAAAATTTTCGCAACCGCGCTCACGCTCGTTCTCGCCAGTGCCGGCATCGCCTCCGCGCAAGCCCCGACCCGCCTCCAGCAGTTCAAGGCTTGGGGCGCCTATTCCTACAAGTCCAATGGCGGCACGGTCTGCTATGTGCTGTCGGTTCCGACGGCAAAGGAGCCGCCGAAGGTCGATCACGGCGAAGTGTTCTTCATCGTCTCGCAGCGCCCGGGCCAGAACATTTCCTACGAACCGCAGGCGATGATGGGCTATACGCTGAAGGAAGGCTCCAAGGTCAACGTGCAGATCGACGACAAGACCTTCGTGATGTTCACGAAGGACAAGGCCGCCTGGGTGGAGAACGCCGCCGAAGAGCCTGCCCTCGTCATGGCCATGAAGACCGGCCATGCGATGACGGTGAAGGCCCAGTCCCGCAAGGGTACGCCCACGTCCTATTCCTACTCCCTGCAGGGCATTTCCGCAGCGCTGAAGCAGATCGAGAGCTGCAAGTAAGTCAACGCAACAGCAGTGTGCCAAGGGCCGGGAGACCGGCCCTTTTCGCGTTTGCCACCAATTTTTGGCAGAAAGGGTGACTGCGCCCTTGATTGATGATAAAGGCCCTCTCAACTGAATGCAGAGGGTTCTGCCGCGGGATTGCGATCATGTGCGATCCGCCGATGGCCATGGTGAACCCCCCCAGCCCGTTTCTTGGAAAAGCCAATGTCCGTGACCGATGTTCTGCCTGAAGGCCCGAAGACCCTTTCCGCCCGCCCGCTTGCCCCGCGCATGGCGGAAAAGCCGAGCCTGATCGGCCTCACCCGCGAGCAGCTCTCCGCCGCGCTCATCGAAAAGGGCGTGCCCGAGCGCCAGGTGAAGATGCGCCTCAGCCAGATCTGGCACTGGCTCTACGTACGTGGCATTTCTGACTTCGACCACATGACGAACGTGGCGAAGGAGATGCGGGAAATGCTGAAGGAGCATTTCACCATCGCGCGGCCCGAAATCGTCGAGGAGCAGATCTCCAACGACGGCACCCGCAAGTGGCTGCTGCGTTTCCCGCCGCGTGGCGCCGGCCGTCCGGTCGAGGTCGAGACCGTCTACATTCCGGAAGAGGGCCGCGGCACGCTCTGCATTTCGAGCCAGGTCGGCTGCACGCTCACCTGTTCTTTCTGCCATACGGGCACGCAGAAGCTCGTCCGCAACCTGACGGCGGAGGAGATCCTCTCGCAGCTCCTGCTGGCCCGTGACCGCCTCGGCGATTTTCCGGACCGCGAGACGCCGAACGGCGCAATCGTGCCGGCCGAAGGCCGCAAGATCACGAACATCGTGATGATGGGCATGGGCGAGCCGCTCTACAATTTCGAGGCCGTCAAGAACGCGCTCTTGATCGCCTCCGATGGCGATGGCCTTTCGCTTTCCAAGCGCCGCATCACGCTTTCCACCTCGGGTGTTGTCCCGGAGATCTACCGCACCGGAGAAGAGATCGGCGTCATGCTCGCGATCTCGCTCCATGCCGTCCGCGACGACCTGCGGGATATCCTGGTGCCGATCAACAAGAAGTACCCGCTGAAAGACCTCATCGAGGCCTGCCGCGCCTATCCGGGTCTTTCGAATGCCCGCCGCATTACGTTCGAATATGTGATGCTGAAGGACATCAACGACAGCCTCGAGGACGCCAAGGGGCTGATCAAGCTCCTGAAGGGCATTCCGGCCAAGATCAACCTCATCCCGTTCAATCCCTGGCCCGGCACGAACTACCAGTGCTCGGACTGGGAGCAGATCGAGAAATTTGCCGACTTCATCAACAATG
>CAMFHT010000101.1 GCA_945952245.1 uncultured Rhizobium sp.
GGGGAGATGTCCGGCAGGACAGAGGGGGGTACCCTCCGCAGCATAGACCGTTGCCTCAAGACAGCAGACACGAAAAAGGCCGGGATCGCTCCCGGCCTTGTCCATGTCACTGACCCCTCGGGATCAGAACTTCACGCCGACACCAACCTTCAGGCTGTGTTCGTCGTAGCCACGCTCTGCACGGCCACCGGCGACGCGGAAGTTCTTGTCCTGGTAGTCGGTGTAGCGGTATTCGGCACGGGCGAAGATGCTGTCCGTGACCATGGTTTCCGCGCCGGCGCCGGCGGTCAGGCCGAGCGAGTTGCGGGTGTCGGAGGTGCCGCCGGCCTTGGCTTCGAGGCGCGAGGCTGCGAGGCCGGCCGTGCCGTAGACGAGAGCCGGACCGGCTTCGACGCCGAGGCGGGCGCGGACGGAGCCATTGACGCCCTGCTTGGTGCGGACGCCGCCGGATTCGTTGTCATTGCCGGAATAGCCGAGGTCGCCTTCGGCGCCGTAAACGAGCTGGCCCTGCTGGACGTTGTAGCCGCCGAAGACCTGGCCGCCGACAGCTTCATCGTCGAAGCCCGAGTTGTTGAAACGGCCGAAGTTGTAGGAAGCCGCACCACCTGCATAGGCGCCGCCCCACTTGCCGCCGGTCACCGGCTGGTCATAGGCCTGCGGTGCTTCCGGGATGGAGTCGATGGCGTCAGCGGCGTGTGCCACTGCAGCGAAGGTGAGGACGGACGAAGCCATCAGAGTGACGACGAGATTACGCATTTCTTGCTCCTTTCGATCCACCCGCCCGGCTGGGAAACCGGTTTTACCTGCGACTGGATAATGACTGTGCCTGCTTGGCTCGAAAGTTAAAATGCTAGCGAATTTGGGAAATCGCTGGCCGAAATTGTGATTTAAATGTGGCATTACGTGGCTCAAATCTTGATGTTGCTTGATAGCAACAGATATTTTGTTAACCATAACAGAGATTTAATTACTATATTTCATGGTTAATAGTCGATTAAATCAAATCTATATTTAGTCGCTCCAAAATTTACTAGCTGGCCGCACTCCGGGAGGTCTTCGAATTTTACTTCGCATTGCAGCATAACCGATCCGGTAAGCTTTCGAGCAGAAACCCGAACCGCCCTTTCCCACTTGCCGCATCGCTGCGGGCGTACCCGCATTAGTTCCATGCCGCCTCCCCTCACCTTTCTTTTTGACAGTTTGAACCGGAGAGCCCAAATGAGGAACAAAATGATTTGACGAGGTGCATGGAATGAACGGACGGAAGGTGCCCGATGGCGGCATTCTCTTCGACGACGAGCCGGAGGAGGACGAAGACGAATCGTCTTCCGTCTCCGAATCGGCGGCGTCCCCCGTCGCGATCGACTGGAACGAGGCCTCTGCTGCGGGGAACGACCTGCGCGGCGCCGAATTGATTGCCGAGTTCGTCAAACGCCTGCCGAATGCGCCGGGTGTCTACCGCATGCTGAACGAGGCCGGGGACGTGCTCTATGTGGGCAAGGCGCGGAGCCTGAAGAAGCGCGTGACCAACTATGCCCAGGGCCGGCTGCATTCGAACCGCCTGACCCGCATGGTGCGCGAGACCGCGCACATGGAGTTCGTCACCACCCGCACCGAGATCGAGGCGCTGCTGCTCGAAGCGAATCTCATCAAGCGCCTGCGCCCGCGCTTCAACGTGCTGCTGCGCGACGACAAGTCCTTTCCCTATATCCTGATAACGGGCGATCACCGGGCGCCCGCCATCGTCAAGCACCGCGGGGCACGGGGCCGCAAGGGTGAGTATTTCGGCCCCTTCGCCTCGGCAAGCGCCGTCGGGCGCACCATCAATTCGCTGCAGCGCGCCTTCCTGCTCCGAACCTGCACCGACAGCGTGTTCGAGACCCGGACAAGGCCCTGCCTCCTCTACCAGATCAAGCGCTGCTCCGGCCCCTGCACGCACGAGATCAGCGACAGCGGCTACAAGGAACTGGTGAGCGAGGCGCAAGATTTCCTGTCCGGCCGCAGCCAGAAGGTGAAGGAAACGATCGCTCGCGCCATGGGCGAGGCGTCGGAGGATCTCGATTTCGAGCGCGCCGCCGTCTATCGCGACCGCCTTGCCGCGCTGTCCCATGTTCAAAGCCACCAGGGCATCAACCCCGCAAGCGTCGAGGAGGCGGATGTCTTCGGCATCCACCACGAAGGCGGCGTTTCCTGCATCCAGGTTTTCTTCTTCCGCACCGGGCAGAACTGGGGCAACCGCGCCTATTTCCCGAAGGCGGATCCGCAGCTGACCTCGGCGGAAGTGCTGAGCGCCTTCCTCGCCCAGTTCTACGACGACAAGCCCTGCCCGCGGCAGATCCTGCTGTCGGAGGCGGTGGAGGAGATGGAACTGCTCGGCCTGGCGCTTACGGAAAAGGCCGGCCACCGGGTTTCGATCCTCGTGCCGCAGCGTGGCGAGAAGAAGGACGTCGTGGACCACGTGCTCGGCAATGCCCGCGAGGCGCATGGGCGCAAGCTCGCGGAAACGGCTTCGCAGGAACGCCTGCTCAAGGGCTTCGCCGAAACCTTCAAGCTGCCCTACGTGCCGCGCCGCATCGAGATCTACGACAACTCCCACATCATGGGCACCAATGCCGTGGGCGGCATGGTTGTTGCGGGACCGGAAGGCTTCGTGAAGGGCCAGTACCGCAAGTTCAACATCAAATCGACCGACATTACCCCCGGCGACGACTTCGGCATGATGCGCGAGGTCATGACGCGCCGGTTCTCGCGCCTGCTCAAGGAAGAGGGCCTGCCCGACCGCACGACCCCTCCATCGCTCGAAGATGCCGTCGACATGCCCTTCCCCGCCTGGCCGGACGTGATCCTGATCGACGGCGGTCAGGGCCAGATGACGGCGGTGCGGGGCATTCTGGAGGAACTCGGCATCACAGACCATGTCATCGCCATCGGCGTCGCCAAGGGCGTCGACCGCGATGCGGGCCGCGAGCGTTTCTTCCCGCCGGGCGGTGGCAATTTCTCGCTGCCGCCGCGCGATCCCGTGCTCTACTTCATCCAGCGCCTGCGCGACGAAGCGCACCGCTTCGCGATCGGTTCTCACCGGGCACGGCGCAAGAAGGAAATGGTCAAGAACCCGCTGGACGAAATCGGCGGCATCGGCCCCTCGCGCAAGCGGGCGCTCTTGCAGCACTTCGGCACGGCCAAGGCCGTATCCCGCGCGGCAGTCTCGGACCTCATGGCCGTCGAAGGCATTTCCGAGGCCATGGCCCGTACCATTTACGGCCATTTCCATGAAAACGACGGCGCATGACGGCGCCGCCGTAAAAATCGCACAAATGACGTTGAAATCTGGGGCCTAACCCATTGACGCTGACCGAAGCGGGCCACCATTTTATGGCCGACATCAGAGACAAGAAGAAATCGATTCATGGCCAAGCGCGCATATAACATTCCCAACCTGTTGACCTATGGCCGTATTCTGGCCGTGCCGCTGATCGTGCTCTGCTTCTTCATCGAAGGCCGGCTGCAGAGCTCGGATTTCGCGCGCTGGGCAGCCCTTGCGATCTTCGCCATCGCCTCGATCACCGACTTCTTCGACGGCTACCTCGCCCGCATCTGGAACCAGACTTCCAACATCGGGCGCATGCTGGACCCGATCGCCGACAAGCTTCTGGTCTCGACAAGCCTTCTTCTGATGGCGGTCGATACCGAGAAGACGATCGCCGGCTGGTCGATCTGGGCGGCGATCATCATTCTCTGCCGCGAAATCCTGGTTTCCGGCCTGCGGGAATATCTGGCCGGTCTCAAGGTGTCCGTGCCGGTGACGCGCATCGCCAAGTGGAAGACCACGGTGCAGATGCTGGCGCTTGCCTTCCTGCTGGCCGGTCCGGCTGGCGACAAGGTGCTGCCGCATACGACCGAATTCGGCATCGCCCTTCTCTGGCTCGCCGCCCTGCTCACCATCTACACCGGCTACGACTATTTCCGTGCCGGTCTGAAGCATGTGGTGGACGAGGAATGACCAGGCTCGTCTACTTCGCCTGGGTGCGCGAGCGCATCGGGCTTTCGGAGGAAGAGGTGGACCTGCCGGCCGAGGTCAAGACGGTGCGCGATCTTCTTGCCTGGCTCCGGACCCGGGGCGAGGAATACGAGACCGCCCTGCAGTTTCCCGACGCCATTCGCGTGGCCATCAATCAGGAGCACGCGGAGCGTGACGACCGGGTGCAGGGCGCGCGCGAGATCGGCCTTTTCCCGCCGATGACCGGCGGCTGATGACATGAGCGCGCCCCGGCCCATCATCCGCGTGCAGAGTGAGGACATCGACACCCGCAACGCCGTGCATGCGCTGACCGAGGGCCGTGGCGATGTCGGTGCGCTCGTGACCTTTACCGGCTTCTGCCGCGACGAAGCCGGCACGCTTTCGGCGCTGGAGCTCGAACACTATCCGGGCATGGCGGAGGCGGAGCTCACCCGCATCGGCGAGGAGGCCATCGCCCGCTTCTCGCTCCTCGGTCTCGCGATCACCCATCGCTATGGAAAGATGCTGCCGGGCGACCAGATCGTGCTGGTGGCGGCGACGTCTCCCCACCGCCAGGCAGCCTTCGACGGCGCGAATTTCGTGATGGATTTCCTGAAGACCTCCGCGCCGTTCTGGAAGAAGGAGCACGGTGTGGACGGCACGGCGGGCGACTGGGTCGCCGCAAAGGATGCCGACGACAGCGCCCGGCACCGCTGGACGAAGTAGCGCTTACGGGATCACCCGCTCCCGCCGGCTGATGACGAGCACGAGCACCAGCATCGAAAAGACGGCGAGGTCGCGCCAGAGGAAAGGCGCATAGGCGCCCCAGAGCGTTTCGCCGACCCCGAGTGCGGCCGCGCCGCCTGCCGATTTCCACGGTTCGCCATAGCCGCCGACGGCTGCGATCAGGAGCACCTTGAGCCCGAACATCAGGCCCGAGCCGAAATCCATGTTGCCATAGTAATTGGTGGCGATGATGCCGCTCAGGCCCGCGATCAGCGCCGCCGCCACATAGGCGCCGATGAACACGCCGCGGGAATTGACCCCGCAGAGCCCCGCTGCCAGCGGATCGTCCGTCACCGCCTTCCAGGCGCGCCCGAACCGGCTGCGGGTGATGACCATATGGCCGGTTGCGATGAGGAGCAGGAAGAGCGCCGTGTTCGCCATCTGCATGCCCGTGAGCGTGATGCGATATCCGCCGATCTCGGCCAGCGTCACGGGGGCGGAGAGCATGGGCGGCAGCCAGAGATCGCGGCTATCCGACGCAAGGCGCGCCGTCTCCATCAGCACGACCAGCAGGCCGAGCGCCGCGACGATCACAGAATTCGGCGAGACCCGCACCAGCGGCGCCATGATGTGCCGCCCGGCAAAGAGCCCGACGCCCGCCGTATAGGCGAGCGAGACCATTACCCCGAAGCCCAGCGCGGCCGGCAGGACGAGGCGCAGTTCGTTCCAGCCCGTATCGACGAACAGCACATAGATCTGTCCGCCAAAGGCGAATATGGCGCCATAGGCGAGATCCGCCCGCTTGGTCACCCCGAAGGCAATGGAATAGCCGAAAGCAAGCGCGGCATAGAGCGCCGCGAGCGGCAGGGACAGCGCGAGCTGCTGCAGAAGATAGGCCATGGCTCCCCTCCAATTGGCTGAAATTATAACTGGCAAAAAGCTTTTTACAAGTTATAATTCTCGCATGACCTTTGACTGGACCGCTCACCGATTTTCCGGCGGCGCACTGGCGCTCGATGTCGCCAACAGCGTCGTGCTCCGCCACATCACGGAAAAGCGCATGGACCGCTTCGCCGATCCCGCCCTGCTCGCCGAATTCCCGGCGGCGGCGTCGAAATTGAGCGCGGAAAAGCCCGGAGATCTCGCCGCTCTGCATCCGGACGACGTTCCGCTGCTCATTGCACTCAGGGAAGCGATCGACCTGCATTTCCGGACGAAGACGCTGGGGCACGAGAACCGGGAGGCGCTGGCGACCTTGCTCGAGGCCATTTCCGCCTGCCTGCGCCGCGGCCGGGCGGAGGAGAACCTGCTGACGGCAACGGCCCGCTCGGCCCTCAGGCTCGCCTCCGGTGCGGATCAGGAGCGGATGAAGATCTGCGCAAATTGCGGCTGGCTCTTCATCGACCGCTCCAAGAACCGAAGCCGCACCTGGTGCGACATGGCCGTCTGCGGCAATCGCGTGAAGGCGAGCCGGTATTACGCCGCGCGGCGCGCCGGGGCATTTCAAGCCGAGGAGACCTGAGATGAAGAAGATGATGATGCTGGCCTGCCTGATGGTCGCGCTCGCAGCCTGCCAGCGCGAGGAAGGCAAGACGCTGGTCGAAGTGGGAGGCCGCGTCTTCATCTTCAACTACCGTCTCTCGACGGCCGTCTACGAGATCGCCCTGAAAAAGGTGGGGGACATTCCGGACGGCAGCGTGGTGACCACGGAATATGAAAACCCCGCCGGCGGCCCGCCGATCTCGACCACCGCAAAGATCTTTCCCTTCTGGCAGAAGATCGCGCTCGAAAGTCCGCCGCTCCGCTGCGTCGTCAAGGACCGCCCCTACAAGGTGACGATCCGCATCATCGGGCCGGACAAGACGGAGCTGCAGAAGCTGGAAACCACCGTCACCTCCAGCCTCGACCAGTCGATCCTCGCCGCCAAGCCGCTGGTGACGGGCCCCGCCTACGACAAGAATCCCGAGGTCTTCAAATCGGACGGTACGGCGGATTATTCGCCGGATCAGTCCTGCCCGGCGAAGGCGTCGCCTTCGGGGAGTTGAAACAAAAACGCCCGCAGCCATGGCCACGGGCATCTTGCATCAAATGTCGATCGCTCCAGTCAGGCCGCGCGTGTCCTTGCCGCATGATGGTGGCCGCCGTCCAGCGTGAACTGGCCGATGAGGGACTGCAGCTCGGCTGCCTCTTCGGCAAGGCGGTGGCTGGCTGCCGTCTGCTCTTCCACCATGGCGGCATTGCGTTGCGTGCCCTGATCCATCTGGCTGACGGCAGCGTTGACCTCCTGCAGGCCGCGGCTCTGCTCGCGGGCGGCCTGGACGATGGCGGTGACGTGGCTGCTGATCTCCTGAACCTCGGCGGCGATGCCGCGAAGAGCCGCACCTGTTTCATCCACCAGCGACACGCCGGCCTGGACCTGCTGCTCGGACGCATGGATGAGCGCCTTGATTTCCTTGGCGGCGGAGGCCGATCGCTGGGCGAGTTCGCGCACTTCCTGCGCCACGACCGCAAAGCCCTTGCCGGCCTCGCCTGCGCGCGCTGCTTCCACGCCGGCGTTGAGCGCCAGGAGGTTCGTCTGGAAGGCGATCTCGTCGATCACGCCGATGATGTTGGAGATCTCGTCGGAACTCTTTTCGATGCCGCGCATGGCGTCGACGGCGCGCTCCACCACGGCGCCGGACTTTTCCGCGGCCGCACGAGTGCGGGACACGAGAGCGCCCATTTCCTCCGCCCGATGCGCGGAGTCCTTGACGGTGACGGTGATCTCTTCGAGAGCCGCTGCGGTTTCCTCCACGGAGGCCGCCTGCTGCTCGGTCCGACCGGCAAGGCCATCGGCGGAACTGCGGATTTCGGCGGAGCCCGCATTGACGGCCTGCGCCGTATGGCCGACCTTGAGAAGCGCCTCGTTCAAGCGCTCGATCGAGTGGTTGTAGGAATGCCTGATGTCTTCGAACTGGCTGCCGAAGGACTGCGTGATGCGGAAAGCGAGATTGCCGTTCGAAAGGTTGTCGAGCGCATGCTTGATGCCGTCCACCATGCCGCGGATTTCGGCAGCCTCCCGCTCCTGGCGCAGATCCTGCTCCTCGCGGTTGCGCTTGATCTCGTGATCGGCGGACTGGAACTTCTGCAGCAATTCACTGGCTTCGGTCTCGGACTGCCGGGCCTGATCGAGCGCCTGTTCCGACAGGGCAAAGGCACGCGGAAGGATTTCGCAGAGCGCGATCAGCACCCCGGACTGCATGACCAGGATCAGAGCATGAACGAGAACACGGCTGAACTCGGAGCTTCCCGGAAACACCATTGCGGGCGCGAGGACGAAGAGCGCGAGGTGATGCACGGCAACGAGCCCGGAATAGGCGACGATGCCGCGCCAATCGAGCCAGGCGGCGGCGACGGCCAGAAGCGCGAAGAAATACATGTGCATGTCGATCTGCAGCGGCGAACCCTCGAAGGCATAGACGAGGATGGCCGTCTGCGCGGCAAGCGCCATGGAGGTCACGATGCGGGTGGTGGAACCGGTGCGGGACTGGCCGATGGCGGCCAGCGCCGAGCCGGAGACGACCAGGCTCACCAGAACGGTCGCGAGATCGAACCCTTCGGCGCGCAGAGCGAGCCGCGCCAGGATCAGGACCAGGTTGAAGACGATGAGGGCGGCGATGCCGACCGCCACGTTCTGCCTCAGCTTCTCGACATTGTGCATTCACGAACTCCTCGCCCGGCAGCCAGCGGCGCCGGGATAATTGACGACGAAAAGGGCGCCCGACCGGCGAAGGCGGGACGGGAAATCGGGGGCGTCGGAATAGGCGACGGTCATCCAGGGAAAGCGGGTTTCCTGCACGAACTGCCCGCCCGCCCGGCTGATGACCGAGAGCGGAACCGCCGCACCCCCACGCGGATCGGAGACCACCATCACGAACGGCCCGTTCGGCACCGCCTTCAACCCCAGGAGCAGAAGCGAATAGGCCGCGAAATGCGCGCCTATGATCAAAGATGGAGCCCTGAGGCGCACGAGCCTGCCTCCATGCCGTTCGTTCCGGCTTGCGATTTCTGGTGTTGGTAAATCTTGTAACGAATTGAATAACAACTTCTTAAAACAGTTGATTTTCAGCGCTGTTTTCGAGCGACCGACCTTATAAACACGCCAGAATGGAAAAAGCCGGCGCTGTTGGCACCGGCTTTCTTGATGTTCGTCAGTTTTTTTCGCGGATCAGCCGACGATTTCGGTTTCTGCGAACCAGTAGGCGATCTCGACCTTGGCGGTTTCCGGCGCGTCGGAGCCGTGAACGGAGTTTTCGCCGATCGAAAGAGCGTGAACCTTGCGGATGGTGCCTTCGGCAGCCTGGGCCGGGTTAGTGGCGCCCATGACTTCGCGGTTCTTCAGGATGGCGTTTTCACCTTCCAGAACCTGAACCACGGTCGGGCCGGAGGTCATGGTGTCGACCAGTTCGCCAAAGAAGGGGCGTTCCTTGTGAACGGCGTAGAAGCCTTCGGCTTCACGGCGGCTCATCCAGACGCGCTTGGAAGCGACGACGCGCAGGCCGGCATCTTCGAGCATCTTGGTGATGGCGCCGGTGAGGTTACGCTTGGTGGCGTCCGGCTTGATCATGGAGAAAGTGCGTTCAATCGCCATCGGAAATCGTCCTTGTGGTCAGTGTGAGGGAAAAGTGGGCGGTCTTTACCCGCCCCGGCCCGGGAAGACAAGGGGGAGCGCGGCCAGGACCGGACAATTTGGCTCAGATGAGCGCCATCAGGCTCTTGGCACCCGTCGCCAGCGACATCGCGAGCAGGATCACCAGGATCGCTCGCCGCGCCGTGCTTTCGCTGAGCCTGCCGACCATGCGCGTGCCGATATAGACCCCGATGATCAAGGCCGGCAAAGTCAGCCCCGAAAGCACGAGGCTCTCGCTGTTATAGAGGTCAAAGGCGAAGAGAGCGCCGAGAGCGGCTATGTCCATGACGATGAAGGCGGCGACGATCGAGGCGCGACCGGCTTCGAGCGCGAGCGGCGAGCCGAGGAAGAAGACGATGATCGGTGGCCCGCCAATGCCAAAGGCGCCGTTGAGAAGGCCAGCGGCTGCCCCGGTCGCCGCTGTTTCCGCCGAGGTCGGCATGCGTTTCAGCTGGTAGCCCGAGAGCAGCACGGCGGCAGCGATGACGCCGAAGACCGCAAGCGCGAGCTTCATCGGTTCTTCCGGCACATTGGTCAGCACATAGACGCCGAGCGGCGTGAAGAGGATCGCAAAGGCCGCCATGATGCGGATCGACTGCCAGTGAATGGACTTCCAGATCGAGGGCAGCAGATGCAGCCCGGCTGCCACCTCCAGCAGGAAGACCGCGGGCACGATGGTTGCGGGCGGCAGAACGAAAGAGAGCGAGATCACCACGATGAAGGCAAAGGCAAAGCCGGAAAAACCCCTGACGATGCCGGCGAAGAGGACGCACAGAAACGCGTAGATGTAGATTGCTGTCATCGGACCCCGCCTGTCTTCAGCCCCTTGATGATGTTCTGCAGACGGCTAGAGCCGCGCCGGCACCGCCCTGCCCGCTCCGCCATGGAGATCGAGGCAGCGCTCGAACCAGCCGGTCACGATGTCGTCCGACTTCAAGGGCCAGAGCGTTCCTGTCACCCGCAGCCATTGCAGTGCGCCGAAGACGATGTAATCGACAAAAAGCGGCCCCTCGCCGCCGATGAAGGCCTGGCGGGCGAGCACCATGCGGAGCGGCTCCAGGCGTGCAAGCAGCAGAGGCACCATGGCGTCACGCCCCTCGTGCAGGGCTTCCAGCGTTGCGCCGAAGCGCTCTTCCCGGTTCGGACGGAAATAGGCCTGGTCCTTGTCGTCCAGCATGGTCCAGATGTCCCTGACCGCAATGTTGCGGATCAGCGGGTGCAGTTCCAGGAACGACCAGGCCTCGATCAGCCGCGCGCTCGCGTGTCCGCCCTCGCCGCCGAAGAGACTGGGACGGTCCGGCCAGGTGCGTTCGAGGTATTCGGCAATCGCGAAGCTGTCGACGACGACGGCGTCGTCGTGCCTGAGCACTGGCACCGTCTTGGTAATCCCGCCTTCGATCCCCGGAATTTCGGTGAAGCGGGTCGGTCTCTCCTCGAAATCAAGCCCCTTGTGCTTCAGCGCCATCACCGCCTTCCAGACATGCGGCGAGAAATGCCGCATCGGATCGGTGCCGCAGAGCGTATAAAGCACCAGGGACATGTCTTTCCTCCCGCTGTTTCAGAAAGCCAACCTTCATCAAATTTCTCACTGGGTCCAATCAAAACAATTGACGACAACACAACGGTTTCTTCGCCTACAGTGCCTTGACGATAGCCATGCCGGGAGACGCCGATGAGAAGCCATTTCCAGATGTTCGCCGCCTATAATGCCTGGGCAAACCGCGAGCTCTACGCCGCCGCAGCAGCGCTGACACCGGAGGAGCTGAACCGGGATACGGGCGCCTTCTTCGGACCGCTGATCCGCACACTCAACCACATCCTCGTCGCGGACCGCGTCTGGCTCAACCGGCTGACCGGAGAGGGCATGCTGCCAACCGCGCTCGATCAGGTCCTTCATACCGAACTCGCCGATCTCCGGCAGGCACGGGAAGCGGAGGACGCGCGCTTCGTCACTCTGATGGACAGTCTGGACGATGAGCGGCTGGCGGCGAGCTTCAGCTTCACCCCCGTCGGCAAGACCGAGCCGGTCATCACCCAGCACGTCGCAAGCACGCTCGCCCACGTCTTCAACCACCAGACCCATCATCGCGGGCAGGCGCATGCCACCCTGACGGCGCTCGGCAAGCCGTCCGTGACGCTCGACCTCGTCTATTTCCTGCGCAGCGAAGGCCGGCAATGGCTCTGAGGCCGGCGTCCTCCCCTTGCCTTCGGGCGTGAGTTCCGCCAAAACCCGCGCATGATTACCATCAGCGATCTTTCGGCCCGCATTGCCGGGCGGCTTCTCATCGACCATGCCAGCGTGGCGCTTCCGGCGGGCACGAAGGCAGGGCTCGTCGGCAAGAACGGCGCCGGCAAGACCACGCTCTTCCGCATCATCACCGGCGACATGGCGGCCGAAACCGGTTCCGTCGCCCTGCCGCGCAATGCGCGCATCGGCCAGGTGGCGCAGGAAGTGCCGGGCACGGAAGAGCCGCTGATCGAGATCGTGCTGAAGGCGGACAAGGAACGCGCCGCCCTGATGGCGGAAGCCGAGACGGCGACCGATCCGCACCGCATCGCCGAGATCCAGACGCGGCTTGCCGATATCGGCGCCCATTCGGCGGAAGCGCGGGCGGCGAGCATTCTCGCCGGCCTCGGCTTCGACCATGCCGCCCAGCAGCGCCCGGCCTCGTCCTTCTCCGGCGGCTGGCGCATGCGCGTGGCGCTGGCGGCCGTGCTCTTCTCGGAGCCGGACCTGCTGCTCCTCGACGAGCCCACCAACTATCTCGACCTCGAAGGCACGCTGTGGCTGGAGGAGTAC
>CAMFHT010000102.1 GCA_945952245.1 uncultured Rhizobium sp.
TCACTATTCACTATTCACTATTCACTATTCACTATTCACTATTCACTATTCACTACTCACTACTCACTATTCACTATTCACTATTCACTATTCACTACTCACTACTCACTACTCACTACTCACTACTCACTACTCACTACTCACTACTCAATACTCACTCACATCCCACAATCCGGCACCTTCAGCACGATCACCGTGCCGCAGCCTTCGCGGGAACGGATCTGCATGGAGCCGCCGTGGAGCATGGTGAGGGAGCGGGAGATGGCCAGCCCTAGGCCGGAGCCGCCGCGGCTCTTGGCATACTGGTTCTGCACCTGCTCGAAGGGCTGGCCGATCTTGGCGAGCGCGGTTTTCGGTATGCCGATGCCGGTATCGGCGATGGTGAAGACGGCATGCCCGGCGATGCGGCGGACGCGCACCGAGATGCGGCCGCCCTCGTTGGTGAACTTCACCGCATTGGAGAGGATGTTGAGGAGGATCTGCTTCATCGCGCGGCGGTCGGCATGGAGGGTGAGGTCGGAGTCCACGCGCTGGTCGACATGAATGCCCTTCTGGGCGGCCGGGACGGCGGTGAAGCGCAGGCTTTCCTCGACGAGCGGCTGCAGGTCGATCATCTCCCGCATCAGCTTCATGTGGCCCGCCTCGATCTTCGACATGTCGAGGATGTCGTTGATGACGTTGAGGAGGTGCTTGCCGCTGTCGTGAATGTCCTTGGAATATTCGAGATAGCGGGGCGAGCCGATGGCGCCGAACATCTGGTTCTGCAGGATGTCGGAGAAGCCGAGGATGGCGTTGAGCGGCGTGCGCAGCTCGTGGCTCATATTGGCGAGGAATTCGGACTTGGCGCGGTTCGCCGCCTCGGCGCGCTCCTTTTCCGCCTGATAGTTGGCATTGGCGACGGAAAGCTCGGCCTTCTGGCGCTCCAGCGTCTGGCGGGAGGCGGAGAGGTCGTTGATCGTCGCCATCAGGCGTCTCTCGCTCTCGCGCAGGCGCTCCTGGTTGCGCTTCAGAAGGGTGATGTCGGTGCCGACGGAGACGAGGCCGCCGTCGCGGGTGCGGCGCTCGTTGATCTGCAGCCAGCGCTCGTCGGCGAGCTGCACTTCGGCGGTCTGCGAAGGGCCGCCGCGGCTGTCGTCGGCCAGGCGGCGCTCGATCACCGGGCGGGCGGCAGCGGCATTGACGACGGCGCGCTCGGTGCCGGGCACCAGAACGCTGTCCGGCAGGCCGTAAGCCTGCTGGAAATGGCCGTTGCACATGACGAGCCGGTCATGCTTGTCCCAGAGCACGAAGGCTTCGGACGTGCACTCGATGGCATCGGCGAGGCGCTGGTCGGCTTCCGCATAGCGCTGGGCGAGGCGGTGCTGCTCGGTCACGTCCATGGCGATGCCGATCATGTGCACGCGGCCGGCGGGATTGCGGATCACCTGAGCGCGGGCGCGCATCCAGACATAATGGCCGCTCGCATGGCGCATGCGGAAGACGCGGTCCACCTGCCGGGCATCGCCGCTCGCGACCGTGCGGGCGAGCGAGAAGAGGTCGTTGTCTTCCGGGTGCATGAGGCGGGCGGCCTCGGCGAAGGAAAGGAACTTGTCGGATGGCGGCTGGCCGAGCATTTCGTACATGGAGCGCGACCAGTAGAGCCGGCGGTTGGCGAAATCGAAATCCCAGAGGCCGCAGCGTCCGCGGGAAAGCGCCAGCTCCACGCGCATATTGCTTTCAAGGAAGATGCTGTCCGCATCCCGCGCCCGCTTCACCTGGTTGTAATAGGCATAGAGCACGACGAGCAGGATCGAGGAAATGCCGGCGAAGAGGGTGGTATTCAGCGCGACTTCCTCGCGCCAGAGATCGTTGATCGGCGCTTCCGAGCGGGCGGAGAGCACGAAATCGCCCTTGTCGCCGGTCATGACGAGCATGGCGTAATGGTCGACGCCGTCGATGACGGTCTCGAAGATGCCGCCGTGGGAGGCGAGGCTGCGCTCCTCGGCGACATCGGGAAGGGTGGTGAAGATGTTGCGGCCGACGAAGCTCGTGCCCGCCGCCGTGGAAGCGAGCACGCGGCCGGAGGAAGAGACCACCAGCACGAAGGAGCCCGGCGCCAGCCGGTCCTGCGGCAGGAAGCTCGCAATGCGGCGCTCGATCGCGGTGCGGTCGGAGAGGTCCCCGAGCACGCCATCCGGGGTGAGTGCCGCGGCGGCAAGCGATGCCGAGAGGGAAACGGAGGTGCGGGCGGCTTCCTGGATGCGGGCTTGTTGCGAGAGAATGCCGGCCACCCGCGCGACCGCGACCACGATCAGGAAGGCAATGATCAGGATCGGGATCAGCCGCTTCAGGAAGGGTTCCAGCCGGGACAGCTGCTCGGCGACGGGATGCGCCATCAGCCGCGGCCCTGCCTCTCCCGCACCGTCTTCCCGATCCGGAAATTTCAACCGCAGCCGGCCATCGGCCGCAGTCTCCTGCCGCGCGTTCATCATCGTGAAAACCCTGATCCCTCGTGGTGATTCGCGATGTGCCGCATGCGAATCTACCCTAATGAATCAAAGGTGATTCGCCTTGTCCAGCGGAAAGTAAGGGTTTGTTAAGGAGTGGGGGTGGGGTGGTGCAAAGGGTTGATGCTGCGGGAGGTACCCCCCTCTGCCTTGCCAGGCATCTCCCCCTCAAGGGGGGAGATCGACTCGGGGCCGGCGCTTCTTGCTGATCTCCCCCCTTGAGGGGGAGATGTCCGGTAGGACAGAGGGGGGGTACCCTCCGCAGCCCTACCGTACCACTCAATGCCTCACCCCAGCATCCGCTCCACGATGTCCCGCACGTCCACCGAAAGCTCCGGCGCCTGCTGGATGCTTTGGAGCGCGGCCTTGGCATGCGCGGCGCGGCCGGCTTCCAGCGATTGCCAGGAGCGGAGCGAGGTGAGCAGGCGGGCGGCGAGCTGCGGGTTGGTGGCGTCGTGGTCGAGGATCTGGCTAGCGAGGAAGCGGTAGCCCTCGCCGTCGGCGCGGTTGAAGCCGGTCGGGTTGGCGAAGGCGAAGGTGCCGACGAGCGCGCGGACACGGTTGGGATTGCGCTTGTTGAAGAGCGGATTTTCGAGCAGCAGCTTTACCCGCTGCAGCGTCTCGCCGCCGGGGATCGAGGCCTGAACGCCGAACCACTTGTCGATGACGAGGGCGTTGTCGCGGAAGCGTTCCTCGAAGGCGGCAAGGGCTGCCAGCGTTTCCGGCGCATCCGGGAAGAGGTGCGTGAGCACGCCGAGCGCATGCGCGAGCACGGTCATGTTGTCGGCGCCGGCGAAGGCGGCAGCGGCGCGCGCCGGGTCCTTCTCGGCGAGCGACAGATAGGTGAGCGACGCATTGGCGAGCGCGCGGCGGCCAGCGCCCTCCGCATCCGGCGCAAACGGGCCGGCTGCGGACATGGCGGCATGGATCGCCTCGAAATCGGAACGGCCTTCCTCCGCCAGCGCCGTCATCACGGCACGATGGGCGCGGTGGTTGGCGTCCGGGTCGTTGTCGGTCTTCAGTTCGCGCGCAAGGTCGGCTTCGCTCGGAAGGGCCAGCGCCTGGGCGCGGAAGGCGGGTTCCAGAGCGCCGTCGCGGGCGGTGCCGATCACGGCCTCGGCCAGCGCCGGAGATGCAGCGGCACTGCGGCCTTCGCGCACATGGCTGACGGCCTCGGTCAGGTCCTTCAGTGCCAGGCTGTTCAAGGCCTGCCAGCGGGAATAGAGATCGCTCTCGTGGCGGGCGATGAGGGCGGTATCGGCCTCCGGCTGCTCGAAGCGCAGGTTGATGGGCGCCGAGAAGCTGCGGTTCAGCGAGGCGACGGGACGCCCGGAGAGGCCGGAGAACGTGACCGCCTGGCGCGCGTCCTTCAGGTGCAGCACGTCGCCGGTCATCTCCGCGCCATCGACGGAAGCCGGCCGAAGCTCGGCGCCGGTTTCGTCAAGCAGACCGAGGCGGATCGGGATGTGCATCGGCTTCTTGGCGGGCTGGCCCGGCGTCGGCGGCACCGACTGTTCGAGCGTCAGCGTATAGGTCGCACTCGGCGCATCCCAGGTTTCGGCGACGGTGACGAGCGGCGTGCCGGCCTGGTGGTACCAGAGCGAGAACTGCGAGAGATCGGCGCCATTGGCATCCTCGAAGCACGTCACGAAGTCCTCGACGGTGGCGGCTTCGCCGTCATGGCGCTCGAAGTAGAGGTCCATGCCCTTCTTGAAGCCTTCCGGACCGAGGATCGTCGCGATCATGCCGGTCACCTCGGAGCCCTTCTCGTAGACGGTCGAGGTGTAGAAGTTGTTGATCTCGCGATAGGTGGTAGGGCGCACGGGATGGGCGAGCGGGCCGCCATCCTCGGCGAACTGCTCGGCCTTCAGATGGCGCGCCTCGGCGATGCGCTTCACCGGGCGCGAGCGCATGTCCTGCGAGAACTGGTGGTCGCGATAGACGGTGAGGCCTTCCTTGAGGCAGAGCTGGAACCAATCGCGGCAGGTAATGCGGTTGCCGGTCCAGTTGTGGAAGTATTCGTGCGCGATGATCGCCTCGATATTGGCATAATCGGCGTCGGTCGCGGTCTCGGCATCGGCCAGCACGTATTTGTCGTTGAAGACGTTGAGGCCCTTGTTCTCCATCGCCCCCATGTTGAAGTCGGAGACGGCGACGATCATGAAGATGTCGAGGTCGTATTCGCGGCCAAACACCTCCTCGTCCCATTTCATCGAGCGCTTGAGCGCATCCATGGCATAGGCAGCGCGCGGCTCCTTGCCGTGCTCCACATAGATCTTCAGCGCGACCTCGCGGCCGGACAGGGTGGTGAAGCTGTCTTCGACGACGCCGAGATCGCCGGCGACCAGGGCGAAGAGATAGCTCGGCTTCGGATGCGGATCGAACCAGGCCGCGAAATGCAGCTCGCCGCCGAAGCCTGCACCGCCGAGGAAATTGCCGTTCGACAGAAGCAGCGGGTTCGCCTTCTTGTCGGCGATGATGTTGACGGTGTAGGGCGCGAGAACGTCGGGCCGGTCGGGGAAATAGGTGATGCGGCGGAAGCCTTCCGCCTCGCACTGGGTGCAATAGACGCCATTGGTGCGGTAGAGGCCCATCAGCTTGGTGTTGGCTTCCGGGTTGATATAGGTGGTGACGGTGATCTCGAAGGGCGTCGAGGCCGGCAGGTCGCGGATCACGAGCTTTTCCGCGCTCACGTCGTACTGGCTCGCGGGCACCTCGTTCTGGTCGAGCAGCAGGCTGTAGAGCGAGAGCTCGTCGCCATCGAGGATCAGCGGAGCCTTCTCGTCGACGCCGTCGCGGCGGTGGAAGATCAGGCGAGACTCCACCTTGGTGTTGGTGGGATCGAGTTCGAAGGTCAGGTCAACCCGTTCCAGGACGAAGGGGGTTGGGCGGTAGTCCGCGAGATGGATGGCCTGGCCCGATTCTTTGCGCATGGTCTTTCCCGGTTCGGATCTGTTCATTGCACCTCATCCTGGCACAGCCTCGGAACACCCCTCGGGAACGATAAGCCAGTTTTGCGTGTGGCATATTCCCATCAAAATCTGAATGATTGTTAAAATTGTTCTTGATTAAATGTATCTCATTGAAAAACTATTTTAGGTCCAAAGCATCATCAGATTTGGCTGATTCATCAGCTCTTTTCATTCCCGCACCAGCTCTCGTGCGTTAGAGTGGGCCAGCGCGCCGCTCGCGCTTCCAAGGAATTTTCCTCAGCCTGCGAAAGCCCGAAATGCCCGTCATGCCCACCGGCCCCATGCGCGGAATTGCCCTGAAGCTCGTCTCCGTCGGCATTTTCCTTGCCATGCAAACCCTGATCAAGCTCGCGGGTTCCGGGGTCAATCCCGGACAGATCACGTTCTACCGCTCCGCCTTCGCGCTGGTGCCGATCATGGGCTATCTGATCTGGCGTGGCGATTTGCGTCAAGCCTTCGTCACGGAAAGTCCGTTCGGCCACTTCCGGCGCGGTTTCATCGGCGTTCTCTCCATGGGCTGCGGTTTCTACGGCCTCACCAAGCTGCCGCTGCCGGAATGGATTGCGATCGGCTATGCCATGCCGCTCTTTTCCGTCTTCTTCGCCTGGGCGCTGCTCAAGGAACCGGTTCGAATCTACCGCTGGACAGCGGTGGCCGTGGGTCTCGTCGGCGTTCTGATCATCTCGTGGCCGAAGCTCACGCTCTTCCGCACCGCAGGCCTCGGCTCAGGGGAGGCAATCGGCGCGCTGGTGGTTCTCTTCTCGGCGGCAAGCGCCGCGCTCGCCATGATCCAGATCCGCATTCTGGTGCGCAGCGAGAAGACCATGACGATCGTGCTCTATTTTTCGATCTCGTCCGCGCTCCTGTCCCTCGCCACGCTGCCATTCGGCTGGGAATGGCTGGATCTGCGCCAGACCGTCTACCTGGTGCTGGCGGGCTTTGCCGGCGGCGTCGCGCAGATCTTTCTCACGGAAAGCTACCGCCACGCGGAGGTCTCGACCATCGCGCCTTTCGAATACAGCTCGATCCTGCTCGGGATCGGGGTTTCCTGGCTGGTCTTCTCCGAAGTCCCCGAGGTGACCATGCTCATCGGCACCGCCATCACCGTCTCCGCGGGCATCTACATCATTCACCGCGAGCGCAAGCTGCAGCGCCGCGCCATCCTGAAGGACGGCGTGGCGGAGGGGATGAATACCGTCAGCCGCGCCTGATCTCCTCGGCCCCCATGACCTCAGCGCCCTGCATCGGAATTGGCATGGAGTGGAAGTCGGTGGCGCTGTCGCGCCCGTCGGTCACGCGCCGCTTCATGCGCCAGAAGGCATAGGCCGCGTAGAGGGCGAAGGCGGTGGCGAGGAACCAGATGAGGCCGTCAGGACCTGCATATTCCATCATTGCGCCGCCCATGAGCGGGCCGGAAACGGTGCCGATGCCGTAGAGGATCATGATGCCGCTGGAGATCATCACGTATTCCGCGGGCTCGGCGCGGTCATTCGCATGGGCGACGTTCAGCGCATAGACCGGGTAGAGTACCGTGCCGACAAGGAAGGCGGCGCCATAGAGCGCATAGATCTGGCCATGGCCGAAGAGGCTCATCAGCAGGCAGGCAAGGACGCCGGTAATGCCGCTGCCGATCATCACGTAGCGGCGGTCGACGCGGTCGGAGAGACGGCCGATCGGCATCTGCGAGAACGCGCCGCCGGCGAGTGCGGCAGCGAGAAGCGTTGCGCCTTCCGCGGTCGAAAGCCCCGCCTTCTGCGTGTAGACGCCGCCGAGGCTGCCCCAGGTGCCGGAGAGCGCGCCCGAAAGCAGCGATCCCCAGAAGGCGATCGGCGAGCGCTTGTAGAGGCGCGAGAGGTTGAAAGTCGCCTTGGCGATCGGGGCAGGGGATTCTGCCGTGGACAGCGCGGTCGGCAGGAGCGCCAGCGAGAAGATCACGCCGCAGAGGATGAAAAGCGTGCTCGACTTGATGTCGCCGAGCGGCACCAGGTACTGGCCGCCGATCGAGCCCACCAGGCAGGTGATCATGTAGACGGAGAAGAGCGAGCCGCGGTTTTCGTTGGTCACCCGTTCGTTCAGCCAGCTTTCGATGATGAGGTAGGCGCCGGCGATCGCGAAGCCCGAGATCATGCGGAAGAAGAACCAGGCGCGCCAATCCACCAGCAGTGCGCAGAGGAGGATGCCGACGGTGAGCAGCGTGATCAGCGCGCCGAACACGCGCACATGCCCGACGCGACGCACGAAGAAGGGTGTCACGATACAGGACAGGGTGAAGCCGATCGTGTAACCCGTCGCAATCACCGAAATCACGATGGTGGACCAGCCCTCGCTCAGCGAGCGCACCGGCAGCATGTAGTTCATCAGGCCGAAGCCGATCATCATCAGCAGGGTGGATGCCATGAGGCTGGCGATGGACAGGAGGCTTCTCAGCATTCTTCTTCCTTGCGGTGGTATCGCCGGCAATGCCGGGCGGCCACATTTCGTCTGTTCGAATATTGGTGGAGAGGGCTCGTCAATTCCGTTCCGTTTGCGACAGCAACCACCGCGTTGCGGCAGCCGTTAACGCTTTCCCGCAAAACGTTAACCGAAAATTAGCCTTCTCCTTGATTTTCATAAGCTTGTCGTTCACTTTCCGGCAGCGGACGGAATGGAGAACCGTCCGGAGTAGGAGCGGAGAGACGGTTGGTCTCACGCGCTCCGGAGGCCAGAGTGACACCATGCAAAATTCGGCGCTGCAGAAGGACATGGCCCAGAGGGGCACGTTTCCTTCCATGACAGAAAACGGTTCCTACTTGACGGCCGACGAGATCCTGTCGAAGCCGAAGCTGCGCGCCGGGTTGAGGACCATCTCCGAGCGCATGATGGAGCGATTCCTCGCCAATCCGCGCCTCGGCCGGGCGCTGGGATCGCACCAGCGCTGGCTGCTCTCGCAGGCGGCCTTTGCGCTGCACCTCGAATACCAGCCGGGCGTGCGCGACAGTGGCCTGACCGTCGGACGCCTGCGCGACCTGATCACCGCCAATTCCGCGGCGAGCCGCAATACGGTTCTGAACTTTCTGGAAGAAATGCGTCACTATCGCTTCGTGCGCGATATTCCCGCACCCGAAGGCAGCCGCGGACGGCGGCGCCTCATCGAGGTGAGCGAAATCGCCGAACAGGCGATGACCGACTGGATCCGTGCCAATCTCGCAGCGCTCGACACGCTCGACGATGGCGACCGGCTGGAGGCACTCGAAGCAGACCCCTCGCTCTTTCGAGATACCCAGCCCGTTTCGGCCCGGGCCTGCCTCGAAGACCCGGCCTGGCTCGAGCCGCCCGCCGATGTCGGTCTCTTCCAGTGGACGGATGGCGGCGGCCTCGTGATGGACGAGCTCATCCTGCGCATTGGCGATACGCCCCCGAACGAGGAGGGACGCATCTGCGTCGGCGCGATCAACGTGCGCAAGCTCGCGGATCACTTCCTGATGTCGCACACGCATCTGCAACGCCTGTTCCGAAAGGCGGCGGAGGCCGGCATCGTCGGCTGGAGCGGCGCGCGCCGGAAGGCCGATCTCTGGATCTCCGACGAATTTCTCGGCAATTACCAGCGCTGGCAGTCGGTCAAGTTCAGCCATATCGACCGCGCCTTCCGTCAGGCGCAGGCCAAACGCCGCAATGCCGGTGCCCTGCATGCGGTTCAGCGCTGGTCGTAGAGATCGGTGACGCGGAAGCCGGGACGACCGGTGGTGCGCGCGAAACCAAGCGCCGTGATCTGCTCGTTCGTTGCGAACAGGGCAGGGCGCCCGTGAAGGTGGAACTGCGCCAGGATACGGGCGGCCTGAAGGCTCTCGAAACCGGAATGGACCGGGCGGAAGCGATTGGTCATGGCGGTCGATTCTCCGTAATGCGGACAATGTTTGCCGAGCGCACCGGACAGCGGCTCAGCGGGCGACCTCCCCCCAAAGGATCGAAGCACGATCTAGATCAAGTCTAAGACAAATACATGAAAAATCATCGCGTCCGGACGCGATGCAGCCATGCGCGCCGTGCAGGGCCAAGCCATTTTTCGGCCAAGGTTTTCTGGGTGCGAGGCCTATGCCAGGCCGAGCTCTGAAAGCTTCATCCGGAAGGCGAGGAGATCCTGCCAGGCGAGCCGCTTGTTGGCGGGCGCGAGCAGCAGGTCCTGCGGGTGGAGGCTCGGCAGCGCCGGCACGATATGCTCGCCGGCCTTGAGGTCGCGCCATTGGCCGCGGGCGAGATGGATCGCCGCATTGCCGTCCAGCAGGTAGCGTGTCGCGAAATTGCCGAGGATCAGCACCGCCTTGGGTGAGGAAAGCTCGATCTGCCGCTCCAGGAAGGGTTTGCAGATCTCCATTTCCGCCGCATAGGGCGACCGGTTGCCCGGAGGCCGCCAAGGAAGCGCATTGACCAGCATGACCTTGCCGCGGTCGAGCCCGATGGAGGCCAGCATGCGGTCGAGAAGCTCGCCTGCCTTGCCTGCGAACGGCGTGCCGTCCCGGTCCTCGTCTGCCCCCGGAACCGCACCCACGACCATGATGCCGGTATCGGGATTGCCTGACGCGAAGAGGGTCTGCTTGGCCCCGCGCTTCAGGTTGCAGTGCTCGAAGCCGAGGATTGCCTCGCGCAGCGTCTCCATGTCGCGGGCCGAGAGCGCCAGCCGCTTTGCCTCGGCAATCGCCTCCGCATCGGGAAGCAGGATCGGAGCCGTGGGCTTTGGCGGTGCCGCGGGGGCATTGCGCTGCACCGGTGGCGCGCCCGGAGCCTGCCCGCCTTGAGCGGCTGCCGCCTGGGCCGGGCGCTGCGCGCGCGCCTGCTTCTGTTGCTCGAACTCGGCGAAGCGGTCCACCGGCTCGTCTTCCAGCATGAATTCCACGCCCGCTTCCGCATAGAAGGCGAGAAGGGCGGCGAGTTCTGCCGGATCGAGTTCGGAGGCCTGGATCATGCCGTGACCTTAGCCGAACGGGGAGGGCCGGGGCAAGGCGCCGGGACGCCTCACGCCGTCCATTCCACGATGTCGTCGCGCTCGCCGATGAGGGCGAGGCCGTGGGCGATGGAGAGAAGCTCGCCGCCGCTCTCGATCCGCGAGCGCTCGAAGCGATTCTCGAAAATCCTGCGGACTGCGGGAACGAAGGAGGTGCCGCCGGTGAGAAAGACCTTGTCGATCGCCTGCGGCTCCGTGCTGGTCTTCGCCAGCACCTCGTCCAGCGCGGTTTCGATGCGGGCGAGGTCGGGAGCGATCCAGCTCTCGAAATCGGCGCGCTTCACCGTCTTCCGCCCGGCCTTGCCGAGCGGCGAGAAGTGGAACTCCGCTTCATCCGCGGAGGAAAGCGCCGTCTTCAGCGCCGAGACCGACTGATAGAGCGGAAACCCCTCGTCATGGTCGACGAGCTCGACGAAGAGTTCGAGCTTCTCCGGCTCGTCCGCCACGCGAACGAGCTTCTTCAACTCCTGGAATTCCCTCGATGTCTTGAAGATCGACAGCTGGTTCCAGCGGCCGAAATTGGCGTAGTAGCCGCCGGGCACGTCGAGCTTCTTGTCGAAGCTGCGGAAGCTGCTGCCCTTGCCGATTTCGGGCGAGACGATGTTGTCGATGATGCGGAAATCGAACTGGTCGCCGGCAATCCCCACGCCGGAATGTCCGATGGGGGTGGCGGTGAGCCGGCCGGCCCGGTGCTCGAAGCGGATCAGCGAATAGTCCGTGGTGCCACCGCCGAAATCGGCAACCAGCACCGTCGCATCCTGCTTCAGCTGCCGGGCGAAGAAGAACGCGGCCGCGACGGGTTCGTAGACGAAGTGGATCTCCGGAAAGCCGAAGCGGGAGAGTGCTTCGCGGTAGCGGGCAAGCGCCAGCGCCTCGTCCGGATTGGCGCCGGCGAAGGCGACCGGTCGGCCCACCACCAGCCGCTGCGGATGCTCCGGCCAGCGGTCGCCCGCATAGGTCTTCAGCCGCTCCACGAAGGTTTCCATCAGGTCCTCGAAGCTCGATCGCCGCGCGAAGATCAGCGTCGCCTGGAAGAGGGCGCTCGCCGCAAAGGTCTTGATCGACTGCAGGAAACGGCAATCGCCGGGATTGTCGATGAACTGGCGGATGGCCGCCTGGCCCGCCTCCGCATTCAGCGTCATGTCGCGGTTCTTGAGGAAGGAGAGCGCGGTTCGCATGCTGTCGCTTGCACCCGCCGGACTCTCGAAGCGCATGGAGCGCACGTCGCCATCCGCAAGCTCGGCGAGGACGGAATTTGTCGTGCCGAAATCAAAGCCCAGGGCGCGCGCCATGTGCGTCTCCTCTTCGTGCGGATCTGCCGGTGAAAGGGACGCCGCCGAGGCGCCCGGAAAAGAGGGCGCCTGATGACATGGACGGGGGCGAAAGGCAAGCGGGGAGATGCTCAACGAGTTTCAGTTGTCCTCGAGCGGAGCTACGTCGATAAAGCCTCCATAGCTAAAATGCTCCTTCCCAAACTCATTTAACTTTATCAATAGTTTAGTAGCGGCGCGTAAATCAGCGTTTAAACTCTTGCGTTCTTCCGAGAGGAGCATTTCAATCTGCGCTGAAAGTACTTCAAATAAAGGCATGCGGCGTCTGAGATTTACACCGCGTGCATCGCCGATACGCTGCAGGACGGCGTGGG
>CAMFHT010000103.1 GCA_945952245.1 uncultured Rhizobium sp.
CATGCAGCGCAATCCCGTTCATGGCAGCCGCCATGCCGTGCTCGCGGATGCCGTAGTGAAGGTAACGGCCCGAGAAATCGTCAGGCGTGATCGACTTCGTCTGGCTGGTCTTGGTGTTGTTCGAGCCGGTCAGGTCGGCGGAGCCGCCGATGGTCTCGGTGAGAACGCCGTTGATCACTTCCAGCGCATCTTCCGAGGCCTTGCGGGTCGCGGGGCTCGGCTTGGTTTCGGCCAGCTTCTGCTTGTAGGCGGCAATCGCGCCCACGAGCGTGCCCGGCAGTTCGCCGGCGAAGCGGCGGGAGAACTCGGCCTTGGCGGAGGAGGCATCGAGGCGCTTCTGCCAGTCTTCGCGCACCGATGCGCCCTTGGCGCCTGCTTCGCGCCACAGCTTCAGGGCATCTTCGGGAACCGAGAAGGCTTCCGCATCCCAGTTCAGCGCCTTGCGGGCGGCGGCGATTTCCTCGGCACCGAGCGGCGAGCCGTGAACCTTGTGCGTACCGGCCTTGTTCGGCGCACCGAAGCCGATCACGGTCTTGGCGGCGATCATGGTGGGCTTGTCGGACTTCTTGGCGGTTTCAATCGCCTCGTAGATCGCATCCGGATCATGGCCGTCAACGGCGATCGTGTTCCAGCCGGAAGCGCGGAAGCGCATGTGCTGGTCGGTCGAGTCGGAGATCGAGATCGGGCCGTCGATCGAGATGTTGTTGTCGTCCCAGATGACGACGAGCTTGTTGAGCTTCAGGTGGCCGGCGAGCGCAATCGCTTCCTGGCTGATGCCTTCCATGAGGCAGCCGTCGCCGGCGATCACGAAGGTGTGGTGGTCCTGCAGCTCGGAGCCGAACTCGAGCGCCAGCTTCTTTTCGGCGATCGCCATGCCGACGGCGGTGGCGATACCCTGGCCGAGCGGGCCGGTTGTGGTTTCGATGCCGGTGGCATGGCCATATTCCGGGTGGCCCGCGGTCTTCGCGCCCATCTGTCGGAAGTTGCGGATCTCGTCCATGGTCATGTCTTCATAGCCGGTGAGGTGCAGCACCGAATACAGGAGCATGGAGCCGTGGCCGGCGGACAGCACGAAGCGGTCGCGGTCCGGCCAGAGCGGGTTCTTCGGATCGAACTTCATGCAGCGGGTAAAGAGCACGGTCGCGATGTCGGCCGCGCCCATGGGCAGGCCGGGATGGCCGGAATTGGCCTTCTCGACGGCATCCATCGACAGGAAGCGGATCGCGTTTGCCATCCGGTTGTGTTGTTCGCGAGAGATCATGACTGTGTCCGTGGTTCCGGGGTCAAGGGGAACGGCTTTTCCCGCCGGGAATGACCGTCAAAAGGCGCGTGATCCATAGCAGGTCAGGGCTCGGAGTCAACAAATCGGCGCCTATTTCACCCCTTTTCATGGGTCCTGCAAGAAGATTGAAGCGCATGCGGCGAAAGGGACCGAACAAGACGGGCGCCTGATATTTCCTGTGGTCAATTTCACTGGCAATACGGGTCGTTACGGCGATTGGTTGACGTGCGGTTAAAGGGAAGAATATCCTTGATCCTCACGATACGGTACGCGAAAGGCCCGATTCGGGCCCTTGGCGCTGCCGTTCCCCGTCGTTAACACCCGGAATTGATGAGCATGTCGGCAGGCAAATCGGTGGATTCGGCACTCGCCAGCCTCAGCGCGGCCCTTTCCACGCTGGAAAGTGCCATCGATGCCCGTTTCGAGCGGGAGAAGGAGCAGAGCGAGATCGAGGGCGAGGTACGCCGCGTCCATGCGGACCGCTCGCGTCTTGCCCAGGAGCTCGACCAGTCGCAATTCCGCGCCAACCGGCTGGAAGAGGTGAACCGCGAGGTCTCGCGACGCCTCGTCACCGCCATGGAAACCATACGGGCCGTCCTGGACCGGTAGAACTTAAGAGCAGAAGGCAGCCGAGAAGCATGGCGCAGGTCACGGTAATGATTGACGGCAAGGCCTATCGCATGGCCTGCGAGGAGGGCCAGGAAGCCCACCTGACGGAGCTTGCCGGCCGCTTCGACCGCTATGTCGGCCACCTGCACAGCCAGTTCGGCGAAATCGGCGCCCTGCGCATCCCTGTCATGTCCGGCATCATGGTCATGGACGAACTGGCCGAAACGACGCGCCGCCTGCAGGCGCTGGAGGCGGAAGTCGAGAACCTGAAGCGCAACCGCGACGCCGTGCTCGCCGGCAACAGCCGCCTCGAAGACAGCATTGCCGGCGCGCTGGAAGAGGCGAGCCAGAAGATCCTCGCCATCGCCGCCAAGGTCTCGGGCCGGCCGGTGCCGGAGGTCAACTGAGATTTATTTGCGGTCCGCGGCGGCTGCCACTGGCGCATCCGCGCCAACCGTCCTATATTCCCTCTGCGGTCTGCGCTTCCCGACAGGGACAATTACATCCTCGGGGCCATACCCGATCCTAAGGGAGCTGTCCCTGGCCAGGCCCGTGGGCCTGGACATACGGCGCCCACCTACTTCAGTAGGCGCCCAGGATCACCGTTTCCATCGGTTGTGTGGATCGCACCTCTTCCCTCTTCATGCTTATGCCTCCGTGACGATCACATCCATCGGGATGTCATGGTCGAGCGGGTAGATCGTGTCGATCGCCTGCATGGCATAGCCGACGCCGATGACGCGGGGTTTCCGGTCGAAGCCGGCGAGCGTCCGGTCGAAGAAGCCGCCGCCATAGCCGAGGCGGTAGTTCCCGGTGTCGAAGCCGACGACGGGGGCGAGGCAGATGTCGGGGATCGCTGTTTCCGTGGTGACGGGCACCGGGATGTTCCAGACGCCCTTTTCGAGCGCTTCGCCCTCGCGCCAGGGCTTGAAGACGAGCGGTGTCTTCGGCGCCACGACGACCGGCAGCAGGGCCTGTCCGCCCGCTTCGTTGATGGCCTTCATCCATAGCCGCAGGTCCGGTTCGCCCTTCAGCGGCCAGTAGAGGCTGATTGCCTTGCCGCTCAAATCCCCCACCATGTCGGGAAGTTTTCGGATGAGCGCCGCCGAGGCCTCCGCGCGCCAGCCCGCCGGCAAGGCGAGGCGAGCGGCGATCAGGCGTTCGCGCTCCACCTTGCGCCAGGCCATGATTTCGGCACGAGTTTTCGGGGATGAGGAGTGGGCGTTCGGAAGCTCGGGCATCAGGCTCTCCATTTCTCGCGTCCATGCATCCTAACGCGCGGCGCCCGCGCACCGTGCCCCGGCTTGCGACGTCATCCGGCGCTTTCCATGGCCAGCGCTGCGCGCTAGAGGTGCGTCATAAAGGGAGAATGCCGATGACGATGGAATGGATCACGCAATCGAGCGAAGTGCTGATTTCCGACCGCTGGATCCACCTGCGCAAGGAACGCGTCACGACGGGCCGCGGCACGGTGCTCGATCCCTACTACGTGCTCTCCTATCCCGATTGGGCCGTCACCGTCGCGATCACCGCGGAGGACGAACTCGTCATGGTCAGGCAGTACCGCCACGGCACGGCCAGCGTTTCGCTGGAACTGCCCGGCGGCTGCATCGATCCGGGGGACAGATCGCCGCTCGAAGGGGCGCTTCGGGAGCTCCGCGAGGAAACAGGCTATGGCGGCGGCGAGGCGCATTATTTCGGCTCGCTCGCAGCCAATCCCGCCCTACAGACGAACCGCATCCACGTGGCGGCGATCACCGGCGCAGTCGTGGTCGCGAAGGCCGAACTCGAACCGGGCGAGGATCTGAGTGTCGAGCTCGTGCCACTCGCCCAGGCGCTGGAGATCGTTCAGCAGGGCGGCATGGAACAATCCATGCATGTAGCCGCTCTTTATCAGGCGCTCGCACGGCTGGGGCGCCTCGGGCTCAAGTGAAGGGCCCGGCTGGCGAAAGTGCAGTCTGCAATGTCGGAATCCGGCCTTGCAGGGCACGCGCCGGCACGCAAGGATGAGGCTGAAATTCAGGAGGTTCGGTTTGAAATGAAGACGATGAGAGAACAGAAGGCCGACATCCGCAAGGAAAGACTGGCCCTGCGCGATGCGATCGGAGTGGAGGAACGGCTGGAAAAGAGCCTCGCCATCGCCGGCTTCGGCGAGGCGATCGCCTTCGACCCGGGCACCGTCATCTCCGGTTTCATGCCGATCCGCTCCGAGGCCGATATCCGGCCGCTGATGGATGCGCTGCGCAAGAAGGGCGCGCGGATCTGCGTGCCCGTGGTGCTGGACAAGGAGACGATCCTCTTCCGCGAACTTCGGCCCGATGTACCGCTCGTCGATACCGGTTTCGGCACCCGTGGACCGGGTCCCGATGCAGCCGAACTCGACCCCGACCTGCTGCTCATGCCGCTTTCCGCCTTCGATGCCGCGGGCAACCGCATCGGCTATGGCGCGGGCCATTATGACCGCGCCATCGACAAGCTCAGGAAAAAAGGCATGGACCCGCATCTCATCGGCATTGCATTCGACTGTCAGGAAGTGGCATCAGTGCCCGCAGAGCCGCATGATGTCGGGCTGACGGCCATCATCACCGAAAGCGGCTATCGCGAATTCGATTGAGCAAAGGATGACTGGATGCGGCTTCTGTTCCTCGGCGACATGGTGGGCAAGACCGGCCGCACGGCGGTCTGGGAACGGCTGCCGGGCCTGATCTCCGACCTGAAGCTCGATTTCGTCATCGTCAACGGCGAGAATGCGGCCGGCGGCTTCGGCATTACCGAGGACATCTATCTCGAGACCATCAATGCCGGCGCCGACGTCGTCACGACCGGCAACCATGTCTGGGACCAGAAGGAAGCCGTGAGCTTCTGCGAGCGGCACGACCAGTTCCTGCGCCCTGCCAACTATCCCGCCGGCACGCCCGGCCGGGGCGTCGGGCTCTATTATGCCCGCAACGGCGCGCGCGTGCTTGTCTCCAACATCATGGGCCGCGTCTTCATGCATCCCGAACTCGACGACCCCTTCAAGTCGGCGGAGGCCATTCTGGCAGCCTGCCCGCTGAAGGAACAGGCGGATGCGATCATCTTCGACTTCCATGCGGAAGCGACCAGCGAGAAGCAGTGCTTCGGCCACTTCGTCGATGGCCGCGCGAGCTTCGTGGTCGGCACCCACACCCATGTTCCAACGGCCGACCACCAGATCCTGAACGGCGGCACCGCCTACATGTCGGACGCCGGCATGTGCGGCGACTATGACAGTTCGCTCGGCATGGACAAGGAGGAGCCGCTCAACCGCTTCATCTCGAAGATGCCGAAGGGCCGGTTCGAGGCGGCGAGCGGTCCCGCTACGATCTGCGGCGTCGGCGTCGAGATTTCCGACCGCACGGGGCTCGCCGAAAAGATCGCGCCGCTCCGCATCGGCCCCCGGCTTGCCGAAACCCTGCCCGAATTCTGGGCGTGAGCACCGGATTCTGGCGCTCCCGGCTGGACGAAGAGGCGGATTTCTGCCTATAAGGCCGCCATTCCCAACAAGAAGACGTGAACAGGGGTGCCATGGCTGGCCATTCACAATTCAAGAATATCATGCACCGCAAGGGCCGTCAGGACGCGGTGCGCTCGAAGATGTTTTCCAAGCTCGCCCGTGAAATCACGGTTGCGGCCAAGACCGGTCTGCCCGACCCGGCCATGAACGCCCGCCTGCGTCTGGCCATCCAGAACGCCAAGGCGCAGTCCATGCCGAAGGACAACATCGAGCGCGCGATCAAGAAGGCGTCCGGCGCCGATGGCGAGAACTATGAAGAAGTGCGCTACGAGGGCTATGGCCCCGGCGGCGTCGCCGTCATCGTCGAGGCGCTGACCGACAACCGCAACCGCACCGCATCCTCCGTCCGTTCGACCTTCTCCAAGGCCGGCGGCGCGCTCGGTGAAACCGGCTCGGTCTCCTTCTCTTTCGACCGCGTCGGCGAAATCACCTACAAGGCCTCCGCCGGCAGCGCCGACAAGGTCATGGAAGCCGCCATCGAAGCCGGCGCCGAAGACGTGACCTCGGACGAGGACGGCCACACCATCCTCTGCGGCTTCGAGGATATCGGCGAGGTCTCGAAGGCGCTCGAAGGCACGCTCGGCGAAGCCGAAACCGTCAAGGCCATCTGGAAGCCGCAGAACACCGTGCCGGTCGACGAGGAAAAGGCCCAGTCGCTCATGAAGCTCATCGACACGCTGGAAGACGATGACGATGTGCAGAACGTCTATTCGAACTTCGAAGTCTCGGATGAAGTCATGGCCAAGCTTTCGGCCTGAGGGCTTCAGCCTCTATTTGATATCAGGAGGGGCCTTTCGGGGCCCCTTTTTGCTTGACGGGGTACGGACTGTCTCCGCCGCCGGCTATCCTCGCTCCCCCGTCATCCCGTGAAACGACCGCGCCATCAGGCATTCCGGATCGCCCGGCATGCAGGCGCGGCAGACGTCGGGGCGGACCTCGTAGATGGTGCAGGCGACGTGCTTGCCGAGTTCGCCCGCAAGCGCCAGGCAGCGGTCGTTCTCGCAGGCCATGCCGGAAAGATCGGCGGAGACGAATTTCTCCGGGATGAGAGCGAGCGCCTCGTCGGGCTCGAGCGAGAAGCGCGGCCATTCGGCGCTATAGGCACAACAGGCGCCGCAGGACTGGCAGTCGAATTCGGCGGTTTCCGGGAGCGTGCTCATCCGTGCGGCCGGAAGGCGTCGGCGCGCTTGATTGCTTCCTGCTGCTGGTCGTCCTCGATGCCGAGGAAGAAATCCTCGAGCTCCTCGTCCACCAGCCCGGCGCGGCGGGAGATCACGTACCATTTCGCCGCCTCGACCGGATCGGGACGGGTGCCGATGGCATTGACCAGCAGATGCGCCACCTTGTTTGCAGCGGATATATTGCCCTGGTTTGCAGCGCGCTTCAGCCACTGAAAACCCTCTTCCGCATTGCGCTCGCCGGCAGTGCCGTTGACGAGCCAGAGGCCGAGGTCGAGCCGGGCCGTGTCATAGCCGGCATGGGCAGCCTTGCGGATCCATTCGAGCGCCTTCGCCTTGTGGTCGGCGCCGAGCTCGGGCAGCGCCATATAGATCTGCGAGCAGGCATATTGCCCGTCGGCAATCCCCTCCTCCGCCGCCTTCTCGTAATAGGGCAGCGCGAGTTTCAGCCCGTCCTTTCCGGGATGCTGGCCGACGATCACCTGCGCATGGTTGAAGGCGGCGGAGCCATTGCCGGCATCGGCGGCCTTCTTCATCCATTCGTCGGCGGCGGCCTTGTCCTGCTTCACGCCACGGCCTTCCATCAGCAGCATGGCATATTTCAGCATGGCATTGTCGTCGCCGTGCTTGGCACCCTGTTCGTACCAGAAGGCGGCGCCCTTCTCGTCACGCTTGACGCCGAGGCCGTTCGAAAGCAGTTCGGCGACCAGGGTCTGGGCGGCAGCATCGCCCTTTTCGGCGCGCGGCAGGGCCTTTTCCATGGCGGTGAGGAAGAGGCCGCGCTGATAGGCACCATAGGCCTCGTCGATCTGGCCCGTATAGGCCTTCTCCGCCGGCAGGGCCGGAAGGCCCGCCCCCATGCGTTCCAGCAGGGTCAATCCGCCGGAAGCCTTGTCCGCTTCCGTCGGCTCTAGCGGCTGGACATTGCCGCTTTCCATGATCGTCTTTGCAACACCATCGACGGCGACCCGCCCCTGCTTCAGCGTCTCGGGCGCAGGGCCCGCGGGACGCGTCACCACATTCTCCTGCGCCATCGAGGGCGCAGCAGGGAGGCCAGCGAGCAGGAGGCCTGCCAGCAGCGGCGTCAGCATGCGAGTGGACGCGTTCGATCGGCTCATGGCCTGTCTCAATCAGCAAACCGTGGCGCTTTTTCGTCGAGAAGCGCATTGATCTCGGCAACGGCCGCAGCCGGTCCCTGGGGTGCTGCGAAGACCGCCTCGCGCAGTGCCACGAATTCCGCTCCGGTTTCGGCAACCGGCAGCACGGAGGCGAGGTCCGTTCCGCCCATGACGATGCAGGGGATCTCGATCATGGACGCCCACCATTCGGCAAGTGCCAGGTTCTTCGGATGCGCCTCCGGCTTGATGTCGCCGTCGAGCTTGCCGAAGAAGACGTAGTCCGGATTGAGTTCGCCGAGTTCCAGCGCCACGTGCCGCTCGTTGGCGCTGCCGCCACCGACGATCATCTTCGGGCTGTGCTTCTCGATGGCTTCGGCAAGCTCTTCCGCCTTTCCGCCGACATGCAGGCCATCGGCCTTGACGCGGCCGGCAATGCGGCTGTCGCCGGCGATCAGCGCCGCTGCACCCGCTTCCTGGATCATCGGCACCAGGATTGCCGCCTGCTTCTGGAAGTCGCTGTCGTTGAAACCGTATTGCGGCAGGATGACGGAGGCGACGTCGCCACCTTTCAGCGCCGCTTCGAGCCCGGCCTGCTGGGCTGCGGCATCGGTGTTTTCCGGAACGATCAGAACGAGCCGGCAGCGATCTTCGGACATGGTCATGGCGTCTTCTCTGTCTTTTCTCTTGGTTATCCCGCCCGATACCGGAAATTGCCGGGATTGCGGCCTCGTCTGGGCTTTGTAAATCCGATAGACCGGTCGGACACAAGGATCAACTGACGATGCATGCCGATTCCGCCTTTTATCTTGCGGCGATCCCCGCCGTCATCCTCGTCGGCCTCACCAAGGGCGGCATGGGCGAAGCGCTTTCAATGATGGGCGTGCCGCTGCTCGCCATGGTCGTCTCCCCGGTCCAGGCGGCGGCGATCCTCTTGCCGATCCTCATCTTCATGGACTGGATCTCGCTCTGGCTTTGGCGCAAGCACGGCAACGGCACCCTGCTCAAGGTCATGCTGCCGGGCGCCATGATCGGCATCGGCATCGGCTGGCTGACGGCGGCGATGGTGCCTGCCTCGATCCTGCGGCTTCTGATCGGGGGCATGACCATCGTCTTCGCGCTCCGCTATTTCTACAACCGTTTTCGCGCACGCGGGCCGGTTTCGGTCGCCGTGCGCAGTCATAATGCGGTGGCGGGCAGCATCTGGGGCACGCTCTCGGGCTATACCAGCTTCGTAACCCATGCGGGCGGACCGCCCTTCCAGATCTACGCCCTGCCGCTCGGGCTCGATCCCAAGGAGTATACCGGCACATCCGTGCGCTTCTTCGCCATCGTCAATGCCGTGAAGTTCTTCGCCTACTGGCAGCTCGGGCAGTTCGACAGCAACAACCTCCTGACATCGCTCTCGCTCATGCCCTTCGCCCCCTTCGCGACGATCGCCGGCGCCTGGATCGTCAAGCGCATGCGGCCCGAGACCTATTATCCCTTCATGTACGCGATGACGCTGATCGCCGCGCTGAAGCTCTTCGTCAGCGGGCTGCCGTTCTGACGCGAAAGTTGTTGTTGCGCCGCAAAAACATTTTACAGACTTTGCCGATATGCTCTAATCTGACATCGTTCGATCAGGCTTGATCCATGGGGGCATGAACCAGCATGACCGGTGCCGATCCCTTTACAGCCATTGCAGACCCGCACCGCCGGCTGTTGCTCGAAGAGCTGCGCCGCGGCGAGAAGACCGTGAACCACCTGGCCGAAGGCCTGCCCATCAGCCGGCCCGCCGTTTCCCAGCATCTCAAGGCACTGCTCGATTGCGGGCTGGTTACCGTCAGCCAGCAGGGCACGCGGCGCTATTACGCCGTCAATCCCGTCGGTTTCAACCGGCTGAACCTCTGGCTCGATCAGTTCTGGATGGAAGAGTGAGGGATTTCCGAGACCACCGGCGGCTGCCTGATCGAAACCGGTGCAGCGCCGGTGGGTACTCGAGAAAATGTCCGTTCTCTGGAAGGCTACTCGGTAAAATCGGACCATTCCGGACGGATCATTGGGGCCAGCGGCCCTTGTTTTCGCAATGCCCCGCCTGTGGGGCTTCAGGCCTTGTTTCCAGCCGGTGCACAAACACGCGTGGCCGGGGCCTGCTTCAAGGTAATCCTGCCATCCTGCCGCTTAACCTCCGATCGAGCAGCGGACGGCACAGTCACTAGTGCCTGGTCTTCAGACGTTCCATCTCATCTTTGATGCGCAGCTTGCGGCGCTTGAGTTCCGTGATCTGATGGTCGTCGATCGAGGGCGAGGCCAACGCGGCATGGAGTTGTTCTTCAAGGGCGACATGCTTCTTTTCAAGCGATTCCAGATGAGCCTGCATGGTCATATGAATGTCCTTCCTTTATCCTTTCGTCCCGGCGGACCGGAACAGGTGGTCAACGCAGGCAGTGTGACATGAAGATGACGGTTTGTCGAAGGCGAATTCTAGCCGAAGGCTAACTTCCCGTTACCGGTATTTGGTGATAGGAGCTTGCGGAAATCGTGGGGATACGGACAAATGTCCGGCGCATAGGAATGGGGATGGCATCTCATGGCTAATCAGGATCAGGCAGAAATCAGGCTCATGGTCGCGAGGCTCAAGCAGGAGCACGAGGACTATGATGCCGCCATCAACGCCATGATCCAGACGGGCTGCGATATGCTGCGTATCCAGCGGATGAAAAAGAAGAAACTGGTGCTGAAGGACAAGATCTCGAAGCTCGAAGACCAGATCATTCCCGACATCATTGCCTGATACGCGCTCAAGGAGCTCCTGGATGACCGAAAGACCGCCGGTTGCCATCATCATGGGAAGCCAGTCCGACTGGGAAACCATGAAAAACGCCGCTGATACGCTCGATGCCCTCGACATCGCCTATGAAGCGCGCATCATCTCGGCACATCGCACCCCTGACCGGCTGGTCCGCTTTGCCAAAACGGCACGGGACGAAGGCTTCAAGGTGGTGATCGCCGGCGCCGGCGGTGCGGCGCATCTTCCCGGCATGGCTGCAGCCATGACCCCCCTTCCCATCTTCGGCGTACCCGTCCAGTCCAAGGCGCTGTCCGGCAAGGACAGCCTCTACTCGATCGTGCAGATGCCGGCAGGCATTCCCGTGGGCACGCTCGCCATCGGCAAGGCGGGCGCCGTCAATGCCGCGCTGCTTGCCGCGGCCGTTCTGGCACTTTATGACGATGCACTTGCCGACCGTCTCGACGAATGGCGCGAACGCCAGACGTCGGCCGTTGCCGAATATCCCATGGACGAAGCCTGATGAAGAACCGCACGATCGGCATCATCGGCGGCGGCCAGCTTGGCCGCATGCTGGCCATGGCTGCCGCCCGCCTGAACTTTCGCACCGTGATCCTGGAGCCGCAGGCCGATTGCCCGGCCGCGCAGGTCGCGAACGCCCAGATCACCGCAGCCTATGACGACGAGGCGGCGCTCGCCGAACTCGCCGAGGCTTGCGCGCTCATAACCTACGAATTCGAGAACGTGCCGGTCGGCGCTGCGGAGTTCCTCGCAGCCCGCCTGCCCGTCTATCCGCCACCGAAGGCGCTGGAAGTGGCGCAGGACCGGCTGACCGAGAAGCGCTTCCTCAATTCCTGCGGCATCCCGACCGCCGATTTTCGCGCCATCGACAGCGATGCGGACCTTGCCGCCGGTCTCGAAGCCTTCGGCCACAAGGGCGTGCTGAAGACCCGCCGCTTCGGCTATGACGGCAAGGGGCAGAAGGTCTACCGTTCCGCAGAGGACAAGCCGGACGGCGGCTTTGCCGAGCTCGGAGGCGGGCCGCTCATCCTCGAGAGCTTCGTGCCCTTCGTGCGCGAGGTCTCGATCATCGCCGCGCGCGGGCGTGATGGGTCGTTTGCCGCCTATGACCCGGTCGAGAACGTGCACCGGAACGGCATTCTCCACACCTCCACCCTCCCCGCTTCGGTCAGTGCGGAGACGGCAACCGCTGCCCGCGAATCGGCGGAGAAGCTTCTTGCCGCGCTGGACTATGTCGGCGTCATCGGCATGGAATTCTTCGTGCTGGAGGACGGTTCCCTGATTGCGAACGAGATTGCACCCCGCGTGCACAATTCCGGCCACTGGACGGAAGCCGCCTGCGTGGTCTCGCAGTTCGAGCAGCACATCCGGGCCATTGCCGGTCTGCCGCTCGGCCATCCCGTGCGCCATTCCGACTGCGTGATGC
>CAMFHT010000104.1 GCA_945952245.1 uncultured Rhizobium sp.
GCCGAAGTCGCGGCTGCTGCCAAGGGCTAATCGGACGGAGGCCCGAGCCTCCGGACGGTTTAACCTATCCCGTGAAAAAATGAGGGCATCGCGTGACAACGCGGTGCCCTTCGTGTATCCGGCTTTTCCATGCCTGGAGCAGGGGCCATCACGGCCGCAGACCGCTCCGCCTCTTTCGTTTCACGCTTTCCGCCGCCGCAAGCCCCAAGCGCGTGCCGGAAACGACCAGGGAGATACCATGTCCGCCACACCGATCTATAAGCGCGTTCTTCTCAAGGCATCGGGCGAAGCCCTGATGGGCAGCCAGGGGTTCGGGATCGATGTCGCGGTTGCGGACCGGATCGCCTCCGATATCGCCAATGCGCGCAAGATGGGCGTCGAGGTCGGCGTCGTCGTCGGCGGCGGCAACATCTTCCGCGGCGTGGCCGTCGCCTCCAAGGGTGGCGACCGGGTGACCGGAGACCACATGGGCATGCTGGCAACCGTCATCAATGCGCTGGCGCTCGCGACCTCGCTCCGCAAGCTCGACGTGGATACCGTGGTGCTCTCCGCGATCGCCATGCCGGAAATCTGCGAAAGCTTCTCGCAGCGCGCGACGCTCTATCATCTCTCCCTCGGCCGCGTGGTGATCTTCGCCGGCGGTACCGGCAACCCCTTCTTCACGACGGATTCGGCTGCAGCGCTGCGCGCCGCCGAAATGGGTGCCGAAGCGATCTTCAAGGGCACGCAGGTGGACGGCATCTATTCCGCCGACCCCAAGAAGGTGCCGGATGCGACCCGTTTCGAGCAGCTGACCCATTCCGAGGTGCTGGAGAAGGGCCTCGCGGTCATGGACGTCGCCGCCGTGGCGCTCGCGCGCGAAAATCATATTCCGATCATCGTCTTCTCGATCCACGAGGAGAACGGTTTCGTGGACATTCTTTCCGGCGGTGGCCGCAAGACCATCGTCAAGGACAACTGATCGCCCTTCCGGGTGTTGACAACGGCCTCGCGTCGAGCCCGAGGCGAACGCGACCGCGCGGCGGGACCCGCGGTTTCAAAAAGACGGAGTTGAAGCAATGAGTAAAGGTGCAGACCTCAACGAACTGAAGCGCCGTATGGAAGGCGCCGTGAACGCTTTCAAGAGCGATGTCGCCTCGCTGCGCACCGGCCGCGCATCGGCGAACCTGCTCGACCCGATCACCGTCGATGCCTATGGTTCGCGCGTGCCGCTGAACCAGGTCGCGAACATCAGCGTGCCGGAGCCGCGCATGCTGTCCGTTTCCGTCTGGGACCGCTCCATGACCGCCGCCGTCGAGCGTGCGATCCGCGAATCCCATCTCGGCCTCAACCCGATCACCGAAGGCTCGACGCTGCGCATTCCGCTGCCCGAGCTCAACGAGGAGCGCCGCAAGTCGCTGGTGAAGGTCGCCCATGAATACTCCGAAAAGGCTAAGGTCGCGATCCGCCACGTGCGCCGCGATGGCATGGATACGCTGAAGAAGTCCGAAAAGGACGGCGATATCGGCCAGGACGAGAGCCGCAGCCTTTCGGAAAAGGTGCAAAAGATGACCGACGACACGATTACCGAGGTCGATCGCTTGCTTGCGGAGAAGGAAAAGGAAATCATGCAGGTCTAACCTGCGGATTTTTCGTTCCGGTTCCTGTCCAGTCTCATCGGATGTCCCATGCCTGAAGCAAGCCTCGCCACCATGCCCCGCCATGTCGCCATCATCATGGACGGCAATGGCCGCTGGGCGCGCGCGCGGGGCCTGCCGCGCACCATGGGGCACAAGAAGGGCGTGGAGGCCGTGCGTGATGTCGTGCGCACCGCCGGCGACATCGGCATCGACTATCTCACGCTGTTCGCCTTTTCCTCGGAAAACTGGCGCCGGCCGGAGGCGGAGGTTTCCGACCTCATGGGCCTGCTCAAGGCCTTCATTCGCCGAGACCTCGCCGATCTGCACCGCGAGAACGTGCGCATCAAGGTCATCGGCGACCGCGAAAACCTGCGCAGCGACATTCTCCCGCTTCTCCTCGAAGCGGAGGAGACGACGCGCAACAACACGGCGCTGACGCTGGTGATCGCCTTCAACTACGGCTCGCGCGACGAGATGGCGCGCGCCATGCAGAAGATCGCCTCCAAGGTGCGGGCAGGGCTGATCGAGCCGCAGGCCATTACGCCCGAACTGATCGATGCGCATCTCGACACCGTCGGCATTCCCGATCCGGATCTCATCATCCGCACCAGCGGCGAGGAGCGGCTGTCGAACTTCCTGCTCTGGCAGGCGGCCTATTCCGAGCTGGTCTTCGTTCCGGAGTTCTGGCCGGACTTCAACCGCGACCTCTTCCTCTCGACCATCGAGACCTATGCCGGGCGCGAGCGCCGCTTCGGCGGGCTCACGGCGAAGCCCGCACTGATGGGGCAGTGATGAGCGAGGAACTGAGGCTCCGCATCCAGTCCGCCATCGTCATGGCCATCGTGGTGCTCGCCGCCACCTGGCTCGGTGGATTGACCTTCCGCGTGCTGGCCGCGGCCATCGCGCTTCTCGTCTTCTACGAATGGTCGACCATGACACGGCTGCGCGAGGCGCATCCGCTCGGCTTCGTGCTCGCCTGGATGGGCGTGGCGCTGATTGCCGTCGCGGTCGTCGCAGGCTTCCTGCCCTTTGCCTCAGCCGTCCTCTTCGGCTTCACGCTGCTCGCCTTTGCCACTGTCGCGAAGAACAACGGCAGCGGCTGGCTGCCCGGCGGCATACTCTACGCGGGCCTGACGGGTATTTCGCTCGCGGCCATCCGCGGATCGGATCTCAACGGCCTGAAGGCCATGCTGGTGATCTTCGCCGTCGTCTGGGGTACGGATATCCTTGCCTATTTCGTCGGCCGCCGCCTCGGCGGGCCGAAGCTCGCACCGCGGATTTCGCCCGGCAAGACCTGGTCCGGCGCCATCGGCGGCACGATCGCGGGCGTCGTCCTTGGACTGATCGCCATAAGCCTTTCCGAGGGTGTCGTCAGCTTCGGTGCGGCCTTGCTGCTCTTCGCCCTCTCGGTCTTCAGCCAGATCGGCGATCTCTTCGAGAGCTTCATCAAGCGCCGGTTCGGCGTCAAGGATTCGAGCCGGCTGATCCCCGGGCATGGCGGAGTGATGGACCGGGTGGACGGTCTCGTCTTCGCCTGCTTTGCGGCTTACTTGCTCGCTGCGGCGGTGAATACGCTTTCCAGCTGCACGCAATGTACCGTCGGTACGTTTCTTCTTGGAAACGGGGCGTTCTGACCCCATCTCACCGGGCAACGGCGAAAGCTGCGGCACGCTGTCGTTTTGCCGCAATTCCGCAGTTTTAAAAATGTTATAGATGATGTGGATAATGGCAGCATGGAGGATGTGAGCGCATGACCGTTTTCGCTGGATTGTTCGGGGCTGTAACCGGCGAGATCGTGCCTTTCATCCTGATTCTGTCGCTGCTCGTCTTCGTCCACGAAATGGGCCATTACCTCGTTGGCCGCCTTTCCGGCATTGGCGTCTCCGTCTTCTCCGTGGGCTTCGGCCCGGAACTCCTGGGCGTCACCGACCGGCACGGCACGCGCTGGAAGCTTTCCTGGATCCCGCTCGGCGGCTATGTGAAGTTCTATGGCGACGAGGATGCCTCGTCCTCCCGCACGGACGCCGAGGCCATGGCTGCCATGCCGCCGGAGGAGCGCAGCCGCACCTTTGCCGCCGCTTCGCTCGGACGCCGTGCCGCGACGGTGGCTGCGGGCCCGATCGCGAACTTCCTGCTGGCCATCGCGATCTTCGCCGTCCTCTTCTCCCTCTATGGCCGCCCCGTCGCTGATCCCGTCGTCGCAACCGTGATGCCCGGAAGCGCATCCGAACAGGCCGGCATCAAGCCGGGCGACCTGCTCGTCGCCATCGACCACAGCCCCGTCACCACGTTCGAGGATGTCCGCCGCTACGTGAGTGTGCGCCCCGAAATGGCAATGACGGTCACCATCAAGCGCGGCGACCAGACGCTCGACCTGCCGCTGACGCCGCAGCGCAAGGAAGTGACAGACGGCTTCGGCAACAAGTCCGAGGTCGGCCAGATCGGCATCATGACCGACGACCGAGCCGGCAAGTTCCGCATGGTCCAGTATTCTCCGCTGCAGGCCGTGGGCGAGGGGGTGAAGGAGTGCTGGTCGATCGTGACGAGCACGGTCGATTATCTCTCGAACGTCGTCACCGGCCGCATGAAGGCGGATCAGCTCGGCGGGCCGATCCGGGTGGCGCAGGCCTCCGGCCAGATGGCCTCAATCGGCATCACGGCGCTGCTGCAGCTCGCTGCGGTGCTTTCGGTCTCCATCGGGCTTCTGAATCTCATGCCCATACCCGTGCTCGATGGAGGGCATCTCTTCTTCTACGCCGTGGAAGCGATACGCGGGCGGCCCCTGCCGCCGCGGGCGCAGGAAGTGGCTTTCCGCATTGGTTTCGCAATCGTGCTGACCCTGATGGTCTTCACCACCTGGAACGACATCGCGACCCGATTTGGATAAAAATGGATTCGTATTGCCGCGTCTTTACGGTTCATTTACGATAAACAAAACCTTGCGTGGCTGATCCGACACGGTCTGCCATGAAGTAAACAGATTTTAAAGCTCGCCCTTGCTTGTATGGGAAAAGACGGTAAAACGGCACACGTGACCGGACTCGGGTAACGAGCTCGGGGGCAACGATAAAAAGGTAAGAATGGAAATGAAGGCTGGTTCAAAGTTCTTGAACGCAGTATCGGCGGTGGCGCTGTCTGCAAGTGTAGTTGCTTCGGGTGCGGGTATTGCTACCCTTGCATCTGCGACCGCTGCAGAGGCAGCGGTGGTCAAGCGCATCAATGTGCAGGGCGCCGGCCGTATCGGTGCTGACACCGTTCGCGCCAACATCGACATCGTTCCCGGCAAGCAGTTCTCCAGCGCCGACGTCGATTCTTCCGTTCGCCGCCTTTACGCCACCGGTTACTTCTCCGACGTGAAGATCAACGTCTCCGGCGGCACGCTGAACGTGTCCGTTTCGGAAAACGAGCTGATCAACCAGGTCGTCTTCAACGGCAACCGCAAGATCAAGGACGACAAGCTGGCCGGCATCGTCCAGACCAAGTCGCTTGGCCCGTTCAGCAAGACGCTCATCGACGCCGATATCCAGACCATCAAGGACGCCTATGCCGCCATCGGCCGCAGCGATGTCACGGTGACCACGCAGACCGCGCCGGTGGGTGATGGCCGCGTGAACCTTGCCTTCGTGATCAACGAAGGCGAGCGCACCAAGATCACCTCCATCGACTTCGAAGGCAACCAGGCCTATAGCGATGGCCGTCTGGCTTCGGTCGTTTCGACCAAGAAGTCGAACTTCCTGTCCTTCCTCACCCGCAAGGACGTCTACAGCGAAGATCGCCTGCGCGCCGACGAGGAAGCGCTGCGCCAGTTCTACTTCAACCACGGTTATGCGGATTTCCGCGTCGTGTCGTCGAACGCCACGCTCGATCCGGCCACCAACGAATACAAGCTCACCTTCCAGGTGGAAGAAGGCCCGCGTTACACCTTCGGTGACATCAACGTCGAATCGACCGTCGATGGTGTGAACGCCGAAGAGTTGAAGGGCCTCGTCGAGAGCCGTTCGGGTGATGCCTATGCGGCCAAGGACGTGCAGAAGTCCATGGACGCGATCTCCAAGCGCGTCGCTTCCGCCGGCTATCCGTTCGCCCGCGTGACCCCGCGCGGCAACCGCAATTTCCAGAACAACACGATCGGCGTCGATTACCTCGTTGACCAGGGCGAGCGCGCCTATGTCGAGCGCATCGAAATCCGCGGCAACACTCGCAGCCGCGACTACGTGATCCGCCGCGAGTTCGACCTGTCGGAAGGCGATGCCTTCAACCAGGAAATGGTTTCCCGCGCCAAGCGTCGTCTGGAAGCCCTCGGTTACTTCTCGGCCATCAACATTTCCACCCAGCAGGGCAGCGCCCCTGACCGCGTGGTCATCGTGGTCGATGTTGAAGACCAGCCCACCGGTTCGTTCGGCGTTGGCGCCGGCTACACCACCGGCAATGACGGCGGCTTCACGGTCGAAGCATCGGTCGAAGAAAAGAACTTCCTCGGCCGCGGCCAGTATATCCGCGTTGCCGCAGGCGGCGGTCAGGACAATGCCCGCAGCTACAGCCTTTCCTTCACCGAGCCCTACTTCCTCGGTTACCGCCTGGCTGCCGGCTTCGACATCTACAAGCGCCAGACCTCGCGCGAAACCTATTACGACTACACGGAAGAAGGCGTAACGCTGCGCGTCACCGCTCCGATCACGGAAGAGCTGGCGACCACGCTGCGCTACAACTACCGCCGTTACGAGTATGAAGGCGCAGGCAACTGGAACAACAACGGCAACCTTGCCCCGGCCTACCAGGATCTGATCCGCAACGGTCCATGGACGTCTTCGAGCGTGTCGCAGTCGCTGACCTACAACACGCTTGACGACCAGAACCTGCCGCGCGAGGGCATCTTCGCCCAGCTGACGCATGAATATGCAGGCCTGGGCGGCGACTCCGAGTTCTACAAGATCTACGGCAAGGCACGCTACTTCCAGACGCTGTCGGATGAAATGGACCTGATCGGCTCGCTGAGCGTCGGCGCCGGCTATGTCACCCCGACGGGCGACAAGCTGAACGTCTACGATCAGTTCTCGATCGGCGGTCGCGAAATTCGCGGTTTCGAGTCGAACGGCATCGGTCCGCGTGATGCCGTCACCGGCGATGCGCTGGGTGGCACGACCTACTTCGTGGCCTCGGCCGAAGCCTCGTTCCCGCTGCCGGCCGTGCCGCAGGATCTCGGCTTCCGTGGCGCCGTCTTCGCAGATGCCGGCACGCTGTTCGGCAACGAAGTCAGCAACACGCCGAACGCTGTCGAAGGTACGGACTCTGCCTTCCGCGCATCCGTCGGCGCCAGCCTGATCTGGGCTTCGCCGTTCGGTCCGCTGCGTGTGGATTACGCGGTGCCGGTTGCCAAGGAAGAATTCGACAAGGAACAGCGTTTCCGCTTTGGCATTTCCAACCAGTTCTGATATCGGCAATCCAGACCTACGGTCATAAGTCTTGCCGTACTGGAGCCAGTGCTGATGGAAGTTTCGCAATTCTTTCCGCCCCATGCGGGGGTCACTCTTGCAGAGTTGGCCTATTTGCTTGGGGCGGAACTGTCTGATCCCGCCTTTGGCGACCGGGTTGTCAGGACCGTTTCGCCGGTCCACCGCGCGGGCGAGGGTGATCTCTGCTACATTCTTTCGCGCCGTCACAAGGACGAGCTCGAAACCTGCAACGCCTCCGCCATCCTGTGCGACAAGGCCCTGCAGAGCATCATTCCGGCTCATGTTCCGGTGCTCCTGACCTCAAAACCCCATACCGCCTTTGCACTGGCCGGTGCGCTGCTGCACCCGAATGCCATGCGCCCTGATCGTGTCTCGTCCGGCGATGCCATATCGGACCGTGCCGTGGTTGACCCGACCGCCAAGCTCGAAGCCAATGTCGAGATCGAGCCCTTTGCCGTTGTTGGCGCCGGTGCAGAGATCGGGTCCGGCACGCGTATCGGCGCCAATGTCGTCATCGGTCCCAATGTCAAGATTGGCCGTGATTGCACGATTGCCGCGGGCGCGACCGTGCTTTGCGCCTACATCGGCAATGGCGTGATCATCCACAACGGCGTCCGCATCGGCCAGGATGGCTTTGGCTATGCGCCGGGTCCGCGCGGCATGCTGAAGATCGTGCAGATCGGCCGCGTCATCATCCAGGACAATGTGGAAATCGGTGCGAACACGACGATCGACCGCGGGACGATGGACGATACCGTGATCGGCGAGGGCACCAAGATCGACAACCAGGTGCAGATCGGACACAACGTCCGTATCGGTCGCCATTGCGGCATCGTCAGCAAGGTCGGCATTGCCGGCAGCACGCGCGTGGGCGACGGCGTGATGATCGGCGGCGCGGTGGGCGTGAACGGCCATATCACCATCGGCGACGGCGCGCAGATTGCGGCCATGAGCGGTGTCGCCTCCGACGTGCCGCCCGGCGAGCGCTATGGCGGCATTCCGGCCCGGCCCATGAAAGATTTCCTCCGCGACGTCGCCGAAATGGCCACGCGCGCTGCCAACCGCACGAAGAAGACGGGAGACAAGAATGACTGAAGACGTGAAGGCGGAACTGGGTACGGCAGACATTCTGGAGATCATGAAGCTCCTGCCGCACCGCTATCCGTTCCTGCTGGTGGACAAGATCATCGACATCAACGGTGACGACAGTGCCATCGGCATCAAGAACGTCACTGCCAGCGAGCCGCACTTCACCGGTCATTTCCCGGAATCCCCGATCATGCCCGGCGTACTGCTGGTCGAAGGCATGGCCCAGACGGCAGGTGCCATCTGTGCCCGCAAGGAAGGACAGGGCGGCAACCTGGTCTACTTCATGACCATCGACAATGCCCGTTTCCGCAAGCCGGTGGTGCCCGGCGACCGCGTGGAGTACCATGTGGTCAAGCAGAAGCAGCGCGGCAACATCTGGAAGTTCCATTGCGACGCGAAGGTCGACGGCGCTCTCGTGGCCGAGGCCGATATCGGCGCAATGATCGTTCGCAAGGACAAGGCATGAGCAAGATCGCAGCCTCCGCCCGCATTCATCCGCTCGCCGTGATCGAAGAGGGCGCGGTCATCGGCGAGAATTGCGTCATCGGCCCGTTCAGCCTCGTCGGCCCGAAAGTGATTCTCGGCGAGGGGGTGCAACTTGTGTCACATGCTGTCGTGACCGGCCGCACCGAGATCGGCGCTGGCTGCCGCATGTTTCCGAACTCCGTTGTCGGCGGTGATCCGCAGAGCGTGCACCACGAGGGCGAGGAAACCACGCTGACGGTGGGTGAGAACTGCACCTTCCGCGAGGGCGTGACCGTCAACACCGGCACGGTCGGCGGCGGTGGAAAGACCATCATCGGCAGCAACAACCTCTTCCTTGCAAATTCTCACGTGGCGCATGACTGCATTCTCGGCAGCCACATCATCATGTCCAACAATGTCATGCTGGCCGGCCATGTGATCGTGGAAGATCGGGTGATCATGGGCGGCGGTTCCGCCGTGCACCAGTTCACCCGCATCGGACGCCATGCCTTCATCGGCGGGCTCTCCGCCGTCAGCTATGACGTAATCCCCTATGGCATGCTGAACGGCAATCCGGGCGTGCTCTCCGGCCTCAACGTCGTCGGCATGACCCGTTCCGGCATCGACCGCGCCATCATTCACACCGTCCGCCGCGCCTACAAGGCGATCTTCGAGGGGCCGGAATCGGTGCGCGCCAATGCGGCTGCGGCCCGCGACCAATATCTGGATTGCCCGCAGGCCATGCAGATCTTCGATTTCATCGCCGCCGAAAGCGACCGCCAGCTCTCCACGCCGAACCGCAAGGGCTGAGGCCGTGGACGGCGTGACGCCTCAACGAAAAGGCCGCCTCGGCATCATCGCCGGAAGCGGCCTTTTGCCGTTCTACGTGGCGGAAGCCGCCCGGAAGGCGGGCGAGAACCCACTGATCATCCAGCTGAAGAACGAGGCCGAAGGCGGGTTCGACGGTTTCGACCACGCCACCATCGGCGTCGGCGACATGGCCGGGCTCCGGGATCTCCTGTCCCGGCATGGTATCGGCCGCGTGGTGCTCTCCGGCGGCGTGAAGCGCCGACCGGAATGGCGCGAGATTCACCCGACGATCGCGACCCTTGTCAAGCTCCCTTCGGTGATCCGCACGCTCATGTCGGGTGGTGACGATGCCGTGCTGCAAATGGTGATCAAGCTCATCGAAGCCCATGGCGCGGAAGTAATCGGCGCCCATGCCGTGGTGCCGGATCTCGTGGCGACGCTCGGGCCTCTGGGCTCGGTGCGGCCTGGTGACGACGATCTCAGGGACATTGCCCGCGGTGCGGAAGCCGCCATCGCGCTTGGGGCGCTCGACGTGGGGCAGGGTGCCGTGACCGTTGGAGGCCGCATCGTCGCGCTCGAGGGCGTCGAGGGGACCGATCAGATGCTGGAGCGCGTGGCGAGGCTCCGAACCGAAGGCCGGATTTCCAGCCGCCGCAGGGGTGTATTGGTGAAAATGTGCAAGCCGACGCAGGACGAGCGCGCTGACCTGCCGACGATCGGCCGCTCGACCGTCATGAATGCCGCAAAGGCAGGCCTTGCTGGCATTGCCGTCGAGGCGGGCCGTGCCCTGGTTCTGGAGCGCGCCGAAATGATCGCCGTCGCCGATGAAGCGGGCCTCTTCGTCTGCGGCATCGACCGCGGACTGAAAGGATTCGGTCTATGACGAAGCCACTCACCATCGGCGTCGTCGCCGGCGAAGTCTCAGGCGACCTCCTGGGTGCCGATCTGATCGCCGCGCTGAAGCGGCAATATGGCGGCGAGGTCAGGCTGATTGGCGTGGGTGGCGAGGGGCTGAAGGCGGAGGGGCTGACGAGCCTGTTCGATTATTCCGAGCTATCGATCATGGGCTTCACGCAGGTGATCGCACGCCTGCCGCAGCTTCTCCGCCGGATCCGCCAGACGGCAGAGCTGATGATCCGCGAAAAACCGGATGCGCTGCTGCTGGTCGACAGCCCCGATTTCACCCACCGGGTCGCGAAGAAGGTGCGCGCGGCGCGGCCCGAAATCCCCATCGTCAAATATGTCTCGCCGAGCGTCTGGGCCTGGAAGGAACACCGGGCGCCTGCCATGCGCGCCTATGCCGACCATGTGCTGGCGCTCCTGCCGTTCGAACCCGCCGTCATGAAGCGGCTGAACGGCCCTGCCACCACCTTCGTCGGTCACCGGCTGACGGTAAGCCCTGACGTGCTGCAAGTCCGCGCGCGGCGGGCGGGCGACAGGCCGGCAGCGGGCCCGCGGACGATCATGCTTCTGCCCGGCTCCCGCGGCGGCGAGGTGAAGCGGCTGCTGCCGCTCTTCCGGGACGTGGTGGAGAGCTTCGTCGAGCGCAATGGCGCGACCGAGTTCCTGCTGCCGACGGTGCCGCGCATGGAGCCTGTGGTGCAGGAGATCATCGCTGGCTGGGCGGTCAAGCCTGTCGTCGGCGCGGATGCGGCTTTCAAATGGGATGCCTTTGCCCGGGCGGATGCGGCGCTCGCGGCCTCGGGCACCGTGATCCTGGAACTGGGGCTCTGCGGCGTGCCGACGGTATCCGTCTACAAGACGGACTGGCTGATCAAGCTCGTGACCGACCGCATCAAGATCTGGAGCGCGGCTCTGCCAAACCTGATCGCGGACTATGCCGTGGTGCCCGAATATTTCAACGAACAGATCCGCACCGCCATGCTGACGCGCTGGATGGAGCGGCTGACGGCTCAGACGCCGGAGCGGGCTGCGATGCTCGCCGGGTTCGAGACGGTATGGTCCCGCATGCAGACGCCCGAGCCACCGGGTGAGGTCGGGGCGCGCATTCTTCTTCAGGAAATAAAACAAAAAACCCGGCCTTGAAGCCGGGTTCCTTTTTGCAATCCGGTCGGTGCCTCAGCGGGCGGAGACCGGTACGTAATCGCGCTTCGGGGCGCCGGTGTAGAGCTGGCGCGGGCGGCCGATGCGCTGCTGCGGATCCTCGATCATCTCGTTCCACTGCGCGATCCAGCCAACGGTGCGGGCGAGTGCGAAGAGAACGGTGAACATGGTGGTGGGGAAGCCAAGCGCACGCAGCGTGATGCCCGAGTAGAAGTCGACGTTCGGGTAGAGCTTCTTCTCGATGAAGTAGCTGTCGTTGAGCGCGATCTTCTCGAGCTCGAGCGCCACCTGCATCAGCGGGTCGTCGCCATGGCCGGTCGCTTCCAGCACTTCGTACATGGTCTTCTGCATGATGCGGGCGCGCGGATCGTAGTTCTTGTAGACGCGGT
>CAMFHT010000105.1 GCA_945952245.1 uncultured Rhizobium sp.
CCAGGCCGATAGCCCGGTCCGCACGCTCGACCGGCTGGATGTGACGCGCCACGGCGAGGTGATCGAGATCCGCGCCAGCGCGCAAAGCTTCCTGCACAACCAGATCCGCTCCTTTGCCGGCACGCTGAAGCTCGCGGGCGAGGGAAAGTGGTCGGCAGACGACGTGCAGGCGGTTCTGGACGCGCGCGACCGCAAGGCCTGCGGGCCCGTGGCGCCGCCGGAGGGGCTTTACTTCCTGCAGGTCGATTACAAGGATTAGGGAACGGCCGTTCCCAGGAAACGCTCCAGCCAGTCGGACAGGAACATGACCGGCACCATCTGCACGAGGATGAGCGCTGCGATCAGCGCCACGTTCGGCCCGCAGATCATGCGGAAGACGCGCTCCAGTGCGATGATGACGCCGCCGAGCAGGATCAGCCACAGAAAGGCGATGAGGCCGGGAATGCCCGGCAGCAGGATCATCACGATCAGCAGAAGCGCATTGCCATAGGCAAAAGGCACCGAGATCCAGTTCACCGCCGCGACCAGCGCGTTGAAGCGGTTGCCGAAGCCGGTGAGGCCTAGCAAGACACCGGTCAGGATGACGGGGGCGATCCAGCCGCAGAATTCGGAGAGCGCCAGCCGGAAGAAGAAGAGTGCGCCCGCATGGGTGCCGGGCGGCATGGCCTCCAGATAGCTGGCGCGAATCCAGATCCAGGTCAGCACGATCGGCGGCATGCACCAGAGTATTGCCCAGAAGGAGCGCAGGCTGCCGCGTTCGGTGAAATCGACATAGGCGAAACCCAGCCGGTTTCCCTTCACCAGCAGCCAGAGGCCGAAGAGATAGGAGCGGACTTCCTCAAATCCCGGCATCACCGAACCATTGTTCCAGGAAGGCGAGATAGATGCGGGTCAGCTCTTCCAGCTCCGCGACCGGCACCCGTTCGTCCACCATGTGCATGGTCTGGCCAACGAGGCCGAATTCCACGACGGGGCAATAATCCTTGATGAAGCGGGCATCCGAGGTGCCGCCCGTGGTGGAGAGCTTCGGTTCACGGCCCGTCACGCTCGCGACGGCGCCGGAGAGCGAGGCGATCAGGCCGTTGTTGCGGGTGAGGAAGACATGGCTCGGCCGCTCGTTCCAGGTGAGTTCGTAGCGCACCGGTTCGCGGCCCGGCCTGAGCGAGCCCTCGGCCGCTGCCGAATCCAGCCGGCGGATGATTTCTGCCTGCAGACTTTCAGCCGTCCAGGTGTCGTTGAAGCGGATGTTGAAGGCAGCAGTCGCTCTGGCCGGGATGACGTTGACGGCACCGTTGCCGACGTCGACGGTCGTCACTTCCATGTTCGACGGCTGGAAATCGTCCGTGCCGTGGTCAAAAGGCGGATCCATCAGCGCTGTGGTCAGCTGCAGGATGCCGCGGACCGGATTGTCGGCGAGGTGCGGATAGGCGGCATGACCCTGAACGCCCTGCACGGTGATCTTGCCCGAGAGCGAACCGCGGCGGCCGATCTTGATCATGTCGCCGAGCTTGTCCGGGTTCGTTGGCTCGCCGACCAGGCAGGCATCCCAGCGCTCGCCCTTTTCCGCCGCCCATTCCAGAAGCTTGTTCGTGCCGTTGATCGCGGGGCCTTCCTCGTCACCGGTGATGAGGAGGGAGACCGAGCCCGGAAACGCGCCGTGCTTTTCGCGGTAGCGCGCGACCGCCGCCACGAAGCAGGCGATGCCGCCCTTCATGTCCACGGCGCCGCGGCCGTAGAGGACGCCGTTCTCGATCTCGCCGGCGAAGGGCGGATGCATCCAGGCACCTTCATCGCCAACAGGGACCACGTCGGTGTGGCCGGCAAACATCAGGTGCGGGCCCTGCGAGCCCAGACGGGCGTAGAGATTGGTGATATCAGGCGTGCCTTCCTCGCGCGCCACAACGCGCTCCACGGTGAAGCCCAGAGGTTCCAGCATGTCGGTGAGGACGGTCAGGGCACCGCCCTCGGCCGGCGTGACGGAGGGGCAGCGGACAAGCGCCTGGAGATTGGCGACGGGATCGGAGACGGTCATGAGGGCCTGTGCGTTCGGCGGGAATGAGTTCAACCGCAAAATGCAGCGGCGGGAGCCATTTAACAAGCCCCCGCCGCATGTAGTCCTTGAATTGTCACCCGAATTGCCTGGTGACGGTACGATCAGTCGCGCAGCAGCTCGTTGATCCCGGTCTTGGAACGGGTCTTTTCGTCAACGCGTTTCACGATGACGGCGCAGTAGAGATTGGGCGCCGGCTGACCGTTCGGCATGGCATTGCCGGATGCCATGGAGCCTGCGACGACCACGGAATAGGGAGGAACTTCGCCATACATGACCTCACCCGTGGCGCGGTCGACGATCTTGGTCGACTTGCCGATGAAGACACCCATGCCAAGCACCGAGCCTTCGCGCACGATGCAGCCTTCCACCACTTCGGAGCGGGCGCCGATGAAGCAGTTGTCCTCGATGATGGTCGGGCCGGCCTGCATGGGCTCCAGAACACCACCGATGCCGACGCCGCCGGACAGGTGCACGTTCTTGCCGATCTGGGCGCAGGAGCCCACGGTGGCCCAGGTGTCGACCATGGTGTTCTCGCCCACATAGGCGCCGAGGTTGACGAAGGAGGGCATCAGTACGGCGCCGGGCGCAATGAAGGCCGAGCGGCGGACGATGCAGTTCGGCACGGCACGGAAGCCGGCCTGCTCGAACTCGCTGGCGCTCCAGCTGTCGAACTTGGATGGCACCTTGTCCCACCAGTTGGCCTCGCCCGGGCCGCCCTTGATGATCTCCATCGGGGTCAGGCGGAAGGAGAGAAGCACGGCCTTCTTCAGCCACTGGTTCACCGTCCAGGTGCCGTCTGCACCCCGGTTCGCGACGCGCACCAGGCCGGAATCCAGAAGGTTCAGCGCGGTGTCCACGGCGTCGCGCACTTCGCCGCGGGTCGACGTATTGATGCCGTCACGGCTTTCGAAGGCGGCATCGATGACCTTTTCAAGGGATGCGAGATCGGGTGCGCTCATGAGGATTCCTTAAACTTCGGGATCTATCGTCAATCGTTCCAGGCCAGGTCCTTCGCCGGACTTTGGCCATTGCTCTAAGCGAGGTGCATTGAGGCGTCAATGCTCTTCGCCGACAGTGCCGACAGGGAATCCGACATGGCTAAAATGAAGAATGGAAAACTGCGCCGCAAGGACGGAGTCTGGGACCCGTTGAAAAGCAACGTGGCCGACAAGAAGGGCGCTGCCGTCATACCGCGCACGCCGCAGTCGGAATCTCCCTCCTACCGGCTAGCCTATGCGGATGACGACTTTCTCTGCCGGGAAGAGCTGCGCCCGATCCGCCTGCAGCTCGAACTCCTGAAGACCGAAATGATCCTGACCGAGCGGGGCGTAAAGTCCACGGTCGTGATGTTCGGCGGCGCGCGCATTCCCGAACCCGGCAAGGCGCCCTGGGCGGCGCGCAACGACATCCAGCGGGCAAACCTCACCAAGGCATCCGTCTATTACGACGAGGCGCGCACCTTCGCGCGGCTCTGCTCCAGCCATGCCGCGCGCTTCGCCTTCCAGGAATATCTCGTCGTCACCGGCGGCGGGCCCGGCGTCATGGAGGCGGGCAACCGGGGTGCCGCCGACGTCGATGCGCCCTCAATCGGGCTCAACATCGTGCTGCCGCACGAGCAGGCGCCCAACCCCTATGTCACGCCGGAATTCAGCTTCAATTTCCACTATTTCGCGATCCGCAAGATGCATTTCATGATGCGGGCTAAGGCGGTTGCCGTCTTCCCCGGCGGCTTCGGCACCATGGACGAGCTGTTCGAGACGCTGACGCTGATCCAGACGGGCCGCATGGCGCGCATTCCATTGATCCTCTTTGGCGAGCGCTTCTGGCGGCAGATCATCGATTTCGACGCGCTTGCGGATTTCGGCACGATCGCACCCGACGACATCGAGCTCCTGCATTTCGTCGATACGGCAGCCGATGCCTGGCGGATCATCGCCGAATTCTACGATATCGCGGACTGAGCCATCAAAACGCGAAACCCGCCCCGGGGACGTGGGGCGGGTTCCTGCTGGCGCCGTCTGGCGGATGGTACGGCGCCTCTAGGCTGGGAGAGACTCAGCCCGGGAAATCGTCGATCGAGACGGCGCCATCCTTGTTGGTGTCCATGCGCTTCACGATGTTCTCGGCGCCCGCTTCGGCTTCGGCCTTGCTGACCTGACCGTTCTCATCGGTATCGAGCATGCGGATCAGGCCGCCGCCCATCATCCCGTGATGGCCCTTGCCATGGTGGCGCATGCCTTTCATGCCGTGGTGCTTGCCGGGCGGCGGTGCATCGGGTGTGCCGGCATCCGGGCCCGCGTCAGCCTGCTCGTCAGGGCCGCCCTGGTCCGGTGCGGGCGGAGCATCATTACCCATGGCCTTGCGCATCTCTGCCATCTTGGCCTGGCGCCAGGTCTTCATCTCCTTCGGGGTGATGGAACCGTCCTTGTCGGTATCGATCGCCGCGAACAGCGTATCCGCACCGGCCTTGGCTTCCTCTACGGTTACCTTGCCGTCCTTGTTGGCGTCGAAATTCTTCAGCATGAAGATGAAGAGGCCGGGACGGGCCATGGGCGGAACGTCGCCCCTGTCACCGGGCTTCGCAAAGGCGGCCGTGCCGAAGGAGCCGGCGAATACGGCTGCCGAAAGAGCGGCGATCATCAGTTTGCGCGTCATGTTTCATCTCCAGGTCGTTATCGTTTACACCCTGAAGATAGGCCTCACCCGCCCGCGGACCAACTTAACGATCCGTAAGGCAGGTTAAAGTTTTGTCATGAAGCAGCTGGCAGCACGCCCCTGAGGAAGGCGGTGAGATCATCCGTGGCGTAATCGATATAGGTATCGTCCGCCCCCGCCTTCTCCCAGCTTTCGATGACGATGCCTTCGAGATTGCGGGGCACCAGCAGGACGGTGCGCATGCCGAGCGCCTTCGGCACCACCAGATTGCGCGGCAGGTCCTCGAACATGGCGGCATGCGCGGTGTCGATGCGGTTCAGCGCCATGAACTTGTCATAGGTCGCGCCCGCCGGCTTCGGCATATATTCCGCCGCAACGATGTCGAAGATGTCGTCGAAGTGCTCGAGGATGCCGAGCGCTCCGGCAGCCTTCTCCGCATGCGAGACGGTGCCGTTGGTGAGGATGAACTTGCGGCCCGGCAGCGCCTTGATTGCCGCACCGAGCTCCGGATGGGGCAGCAGCGCCGAATAGTCGATCGCATGCGCCCGCTCCAGGAAGGCCTGCGGGTCGATGCCGTGATGGATCATCAGGCCGGCAAGCGTGGTGCCGTGATCGTGGTAATACTGTTTCTGCAGCTTGCGGGCTTCCTGAGGCTCCAGCTGCAGCAGCTCGGAGACGAAGCCGGTCATGTTCTTGTCGATCTGCGCGAAGAGATCGACGTGATGGGGGTAGAGCGTGTTGTCGAGGTCGAAGACCCAGTCGCGGACGGTTTCGAAATCGGCTCTGTCGGGGATGCTCTTGATCGTGCTCATGGCGGGACTTATGCCCTGTTCCTCGCCCCAAGGAAATGCCGGATTTGCAGCCCGTCAATTTTTCTGACGTGACAGGTTGCCCTACCGCCTGCTAGCTCAGGCCATGGAAACCTGGGTCGGCATCACAATCGCGAGCGCGTTCCTCCAGAACCTCCGCTCGGTCTTCCAGAAACACCTGAAGGGGCAGATGGGCACGGCGGGCGCGACCTTCGTGCGCTTCGGTTTCGGCGTGCCCTTTGCCTGCCTCTATCTCGCGCTCCTGCATTATGGCCTCGGCCATCCGTTGCCGAGCCCGAACCGGGCCTTCGTCGGATGGGCCGTGCTTGGCGGGCTGACACAGATCGGCGCGACCTTTCTGCTCGTGCACCTGTTCTCGCTCCGCAACTTTGCCGTCGGCACCGCCTATTCGCGCACCGAACCGGCGCAGGCGGCAATCCTCGCCTTCCTGTTTCTCGGCGAGCGGCTGAGCGTCGGCGGCGTGCTCGCAATCCTCGTCTCGATGTCGGGCGTGATGCTGATCTCGGTCGCGCGGACCGATGTCAACCTACGCTCCCTCATTGCCTCCACCTTCAGCGAGACGGCGCGGATCGGACTTCTGTCCGGCCTGCTCTTCGGCCTCTCTTCCGTCTCCTACAGCACGGCCTCCGGCTCGCTCGCACCGAGCCTGCCTGCGCCGGATGCGATGATGCAGGCGGGCTACACGCTCGTTTTCGTTATCGTCCTGCAGACCCTGATGATGCTCGCCTGGCTGATGATCCGCGATCCCGAGGAGCTGCGGCGCACCGTGCGGGCCTGGAAGATCTCGATGGCCACAGGCTTCGTCGGTGCGACCGCCTCCTTCGGCTGGTTCACGGCCATGACGCTGCAGCACCCCGCGGTCATCCGGGCGCTGGCGCAGGTGGAGCTGCTCTTCACCTTCGCCTCCACCGCCTTCATCTTCAAGGAGCGGGTAAACCGGCTGGAAATCGCCGGCTACGTGCTGATCGTCTTCGGGATCCTTATGCTCTTCCTCAAATGAAAAACCCGGCACTGGAGCCGGGTTGATCATGACCATGTGAAGCCGATCAGGGCACGATCAGCGTGCCGGCGCCGTGCTCGGTAAAGAGCTCGAGCAGCACCGAATGGGCGGTCTTGCCGTTCAGGATGACGACGCCCTGCACGCCGGCCTTGATGGCATCGATGCAGGTCTCGACCTTCGGGATCATGCCGCCGGAAATGGTGCCGTCCTTGATCAGCGCGCGCGCTTCGGCAACCGAAAGCTCCTTGATCAGCTCGCCCTGCTTGTTCAGCACGCCCGGCACGTCGGTGAGGAAGAGCAGGCGGCTCGCGCTCAGCGCGCCTGCGATCGCGCCGGCGAAGGTGTCGGCATTGATGTTGTAGGTATGGCCGTCGCGGCCGGGGGCGACGGGCGCGATGACCGGGATCATCTCGGAGCGGGCGAGGAGGTCGAGCAGGGTACGATCGACTTCCACCACTTCGCCGACGAAGCCAAGGTCGAGCACGCGCTCGATATTGCTGTCCGGATCGGTCACCGTCTTGGTCGCCTTTTCGGCGAAGACCATGTTGCCGTCCTTGCCGCAAAGGCCGATCGCCCATTCGCCGGTCTGGTTGATGAGGGCGACGATCTCCTTGTTGATCGAGCCGGCGAGAACCATTTCGACGATCTCGACAGTCTTCTGGTCGGTGACGCGCAGCCCGCCCTCGAATTTGGATTCGATTCCGAGCTTGTTCAGCATGGCGCCGATCTGCGGCCCGCCGCCGTGGACGACGATCGGGTTGACGCCGGACTGCTTCAGGAGCGCGATGTCTGCGGCAAAGGCGCGGCCGAGTTCGGGGTTGCCCATGGCGTGGCCGCCGTATTTCACCACGATGGTCTTGTTCTCGTAACGCTGCATGAAGGGCAGGGCCTGGGCCAGAAGCCGCGCCTGCATTTCGCTTTCGGAAGTGGTCATTGCTCTCTACCCTTTCATGCCGTCGCGCCCCGGTAACGGCGCCGTCGAGCGGCCTTTTGTCCCAAGTTCCTGACACTTGGAATAATGTCTGGAAAAGAATGCGCCTGTTCGGCGCCCAAGCGTTTCGTGTCTTCCCGTCGTTGAAACTTTCCCTTACGGTGGCCTAAATCAGTCGAACGACTGTGCAAATTCGCCGTACCGGTCCTGCCTTGGCAGGGGACCCGGTCGAGAACCCGGAATGGTTTATGGCCGCTGACGATTTGTCTGACCTCATTGCCCGCGTCGCCCTCAGGGACCGTGCCGCATTTTCTCTTCTCTATACGCAGGCGAGCGCGAAACTTTTCGGCGTGTGTTTGCGTATCTTGAAGGACAGAAGCGAAGCTGAAGAGGCCTTGCAGGAGGTGTTCATCAAGATCTGGCAGAGATCGGGGCGGTTTGCGGCGGAAGGCAGGAATGCCTCGGGCTGGCTGACGGCAATTGCCCGAAATCATGCAATCGACGTGCTCCGGGCCCGAAAGCCCGTGGCGGACCAGATCGATGAAGCCTATGATCTTGCCGATCCCTCGCCGGACCCCGAAAGCGGAGCCGTGCTGACCGGCGAAGGCCGCCGCATAGACCGCTGCATGGAGCTTCTGGAGACCGACCGGGCAACCGCCGTGAAGCGCGCCTATGTGGAAGGCCTGAGCTATCAGGAGCTCGCGGACCAGTTCCGCGTACCCCTGAACACGATGAGAACCTGGCTGCGGCGCAGCCTGATGAAACTGAGAGAGTGTCTGGACCAATGACTTCGGCGGATCGCAGCAGTGGAGACCGGTCCCGCGACGAGGTTCTGGCGGGCGAATATGTTTTGGGCGTCCTGTCGGCGAATGACCGGCAGAAGGTCGAGGCGCGCATGGTGCTCGATCGCAACTTCGCCGCCATCGTTCAGCGCTGGCAGGAGAACCTCGTTTCCCTCGATGAGGAATATGCCCGCGAACAGCCGCCGGCCTGGATATATCCGCGGATCGAGCAACGCCTGCACGGGGCAGCACCGACGGCTGCCGCGGCAGTGACGAAGCCCGGCCTCTGGCAATCGCTCGCCTTCTGGCGCGCCGTCACGGCCTTCTCGCTGGTCGCAGCGGTGGGCGTGGGCGTCGCCAACATCAACTGGCGCAGCGGCAGTTCCGGCGAGTTGACGGCAGCGCTGGCCGGCAAGGACAATCCCGTCAGCTATGCCTCGAGCTACGATCCGAAGAGCGGCGTGTTCCGGATGACGCCGGTTGCCGCCGGTCCGGAAAAGGCGAAGTCGCTGGAGCTCTGGCTGATCCAGGGCGAGAACCCCGCCGTATCGCTCGGCGTATTGCCGCAGAGCGGCGAGGGCGAGCTCTTGGTGCCGGCCGAGTGGCGTGACAAGATCCGCCCGGGCGACCTCTTTGCCATCAGTCTTGAGACCTTCGGCGGTTCGCCGACCGGGCATGCGCAAGGACCGGTGCTTGCGGTCGGGCCCGCTGTCATCAAGCCCTGAAAGAAGCGAAATATCGTGCCAAAAGCCGGATCATGTATCCGGCTTTTTTATTGTCTAAATTCAATAAATAAAAAATATAAAAAATCGACAACGGGCTGAAACTTATCTTTTGCCAAGTCCGTCATGGTGTTTGTCTGGCGAAATCGACCAGTTTCTGACGATCATTACATCAGTGATCGAAGGATATACTACGGCCTTAAAAGGAGAAAAGTCATGATCAAGTCATCCCTGCGCATGCTTGCTGCCGTCGCCGCCCTCTCTGTCGCCATTCCGGCGGCCTATGCCGCCAATCCGGAAGTCGGTGGCGCGCCCATGTACGAAAACAAGAACATCGTCGAAAACGCCGTGAACTCCAAGGATCACACCACGCTGGTCGCCGCCGTGAAGGCTGCAGGCCTGGTCGAAACCCTGCAGGGCAAGGGTCCGTTCACGGTTTTCGCACCGACCAATGAAGCCTTTGCCGCACTGCCCGCCGGCACCGTCGATAACCTGCTGAAGCCGGAAAACAAGGAGCAGCTCACTAAGGTGCTGACCTGCCATGTCGTCGGTGCGGAAGCCATGTCCTCCGCAGTCGCAAAGATGATCAAGGACGATGGCGGCAAGCATGCCATCAAGACGCTCGGCGGCTGCACGATTACCGCCGAGGAAAAGGGCGGCAAGATCACGCTGACCGACGAGAACGGCGGCGTCGCAACCGTCACCATCGCCGACGTCAAGCAGTCGAACGGCGTCATCCACGTGATCGACCACGTGCTCCTGCCGAAGATGTAAGGCAACTGGATGCGGCCGCTCCGGCGGCCGCATTTCCCCGTCAGACGCTGACGGTTTGAAGGATCGCGGCCCTGAGATCGTCCAGGCCCTTGCCCTTCTCTGACGAGGTGGCGATGACGGCGGGATAGGCGGCCGGACGCTTCTTGATCTTTTCCATGGTTTCGGCAATCAGCCGCGGCACGCCCGCTTCCTTGATCTTGTCGGTCTTCGTCAGCACGATCTGGTAGGAAACGGCCGCCTTGTCGAGGAGCGTCAACACGTCCTCGTCGTTCTTCTTGATCCCGTGCCGGCTGTCGATCAGCACATAGACACGCTTGAGTGTCGCCCGGCCCCTCAGATAATCGAAGACCAGCTTCGTCCAGGCATCCACCTGTTCCTTCGGCGCCTGCGCATAGCCGTAGCCCGGCATGTCCACCAGCGCCATAGGCGGCAGGTCGTCGCCTTCGCCGGAATAGCCGTCGGGCACGAAGTAGTTGAGCTCCTGCGTGCGGCCCGGCGTATTCGAGGTGCGGGCAAGGCCCTTCTGCCCCACGAGCGCATTGATCAGTGACGACTTGCCCACGTTCGAGCGGCCCGCGAAGGCCACTTCGAACGGACCTTCGGGCGGCAGGAACTTCAGCGAGGGTACGCCGCGGATGAAGATCCACGGGTTGCCGAAGAGGGGCTTTTCGTCGTGATCCGAAGGATGTGCCATGCCTTCAGCCTTTCCTGATGGTGTATGAACCATCGCCTTCCCGGTTTTGGCCCGCAAAGTCAAGAAATCATCTGGCCGCAGCGAGCTTTTGCTGTCGTCGGAACTCTGCCGTGAGGTAGGCGAGCAGGGCTGCAAGGATCAGCGTGCCGCCGATGATCGCCCTCACGTCGGGGATTTCACCGTTGAAGATCGCGACCCAGACGGGGCTCAGCATGGTCTCCGCCGTGCCGAGAAGGGCCGCGAGCGCGGACGGGATGAGCCGGGCACCGGTGACGAAGAGCGCCATGCCGAGGCCGAGGTTGAAGACACCGAAGACATAGAGGATGCCGAGCTGCTCCGGCGTCACCGCGAGGGTCACGGCCTGCGTGCTGGCGATCAGCGCGGCGACCACACCGCCGAGACAGGCAGCCGGCGTCATCCGCACGTTCGGGTAGCGGCGGGTGAGCACGGTCGTCGTTGCGAAGACGAGCGCGATCATCAGCGCCAGCGCATCGCCGACCGGCGAGACGGAGCCGTTGAGCTTTTCCGACATCATGATCGCCACGCCCGCAATCACGGTCGCGATCGAGGCCCAGGTGAGGGGCGAGATCCGCTCCCGGTAGAAGACGCGGCTGCCAAGGGCGGCAAAGAGTGGAACGCCGGCCTGGATCAGCACCACGTTTGCGACCGTCGTGTAATTGATCGCGACGATGAAGCAGGTGGTGGCGATGGTGAAGGAGGTCGCCACCATGCCGCCCGGCCAGCCCATGTTCAGGAACATGCTGATCGTGCCGCGGATGCCATCGCGGAACAGCATGAAGAAGAACAGGAACACGGCGGCAAACAGGCAACGCCAGAAGATCACGGCCCAGGCGTCGTCCATGGCGAGGAAGCGGGCGATGGCACCGCCGAAGCTCCAGAAGAAGGCAGAGCCGAAGACCAGCACGGCCCCGAGCTTTTCATTCCTGCCGAATTGACCGGCGGCGTCCGAAACTGTGGACATGAGACTATCGCCTTGGGACCGAGTATGGATGAAAGAATAGAACCGGGACGCTCACGCGGCGTCCATGGCGGCGACATTGGCTGTCGTGAATGAAAATTCCTTGAATCTCAACGAAAAAACCCGGCATCTTGCGATGCCGGGCTTCAAGCTCATTCCGCTGGCGATGGTTTTCGCCGGAACATGCCCTTCAGATTGTCGAAGAGCTCTATCTTGGCGCCGCTGCGCTTCATGATGATTGCCTGCTGGATCACCGAAAGCGTATTGTTCCAGGCCCAGTAGATGATGAGACCCGCCGGGAAGCTTGCCATCATGAAGGTGAAGATGACGGGCATCCAGGTGAAGACCA
>CAMFHT010000106.1 GCA_945952245.1 uncultured Rhizobium sp.
CTACACGTAAGGAGTCGTCGGCAGCGTCAGATGTGTATAAGAGACAGGGTTTGTGCAGCAAGGCGCTTCGGAACTGGAAAAGACCCGGATGGCGGGAATGGTCTAAGTTGCCGTCTCGGAAGGTGGGCAGAAGCTCCCGGGCAGGAAACGCGATGGAGCGTCGAGTCGCACTTGAACTCAGGCTTCGGGAATGAGCGGGAACAATCCGGGCCTTTCTTGCTAACGAATTCTACTGGCGTAAGACGCGCCATCACGCTGGGTAAGAGGACGAAACGATGTGCGGACTGGTGGCGGTGTTCGGCCCGCAGCCGCTTGAGGCTGGAACGCTGGGGGCGATGCGCGACCGGCTTTGGCATCGCGGCCCGGACGATGCTGGCCTGTGGCTCGGCCGAGCGGGCGAGCATCATGTCGGCCTGGGTTTCCGGCGGCTTGCGATCCAGGATTTGTCTCCGCACGGGGCTCAGCCGATGGCGGCCGCCGAGGAGCGTGTGAGGATCGTCTTCAACGGAGAAATCTACAACTTCGTTGAGCTCAGGAATGAGTTGAAGGCACTTGGCCATTCCTTCCGCTCGACCGGAGATACGGAGGTGCTGCTGGCGGCCTATCTCGAATGGGGTGCGGGCTGCCTGTCGCGCTTCAACGGCCAATTCGCCTTCGTTCTATGGGATGAACGGAGCGGGACTGCCCTGATCGCACGTGATCGTTTTGGTGAGAAGCCGCTTTACTTCACGCGCCTGAGCGGCGGCGGAATCGCCTTCGCATCGGAGATGAAGGCGCTGTTTGCCCACCCGGATATCCGGCCTGAGGTGAACTGGGAGCATATCGGCAAATATACGCAGGGAATTGCCGACTACGGCAGCGAGGCAACCTGCTTCGCCGGAATCGAGCAGTTTCTGGCAGCCCATGCGATGCTGCTGAGGCCTGATGGCTCTGTGCTGAGCTACGAGCGTTACTGGACGCCGCAAACCCGCGAACGCCAGAAGGGGCGCAAGACCGAGGATCTGGTCGGCGAGTTCCGCGAGCGCCTGGCCCGCAGCGTGGCGATGCGGTTGCGGGCGGACGTAACGGTTGGTGCGTGCCTGTCGGGTGGGTTGGATTCCTCCAGCCTCGTCGCGCTGATGGCGCGCGAGGAGACAGGGCACCGCACGCAGTTGTTGCATACGATCTCGGCGCGATTTTCGCAGGATCCGACCATCGACGAAGGTCACTATGTCGATGAAGTTCTGAGCAAGACCTGCATCGCCGGCAAAGCGGCAGAGCTTTCACCTGGTGATTTGGTGGCTCAGTCGCGGGCTCTGCACTGGCATCAGGAAGCCCCAATGATGTCGGCCTCAGCTTATCTGGAGTGGGCGGTTCACCGTGCGGCCCGGGCCGACGGGTTGACAGTCATGATCGATGGGCAGGGCTCGGATGAGCTGTTGGCCGGCTACTCCTACTATTTCGCCATTCGCCAGAACGATTGGATGAATACCGGGCAATGGGCCCCACTCGCCTGGAATACCTGGCTGATGTCCTCGCGTCTTAAGCGGGAGGCGGCCAAATACGAGGATGCAGCGCGCCGATTCAGTCCGCAGGCGGGCAAGCCGATCTCCTTCTATCTGCGCACGGCCCTGGCGAACCAGTGGCGCCAAATGCGAGGCCAGCCATTGCTCGAGCAACCGCTGCAAGCGCCGAAACCAGGCGTTCCGGCGCCGGGAGGCGGCAATTATCTCGGCTATTACGTAGCGAACGGCCTGCTCTATGCAACGATGCCCAATCAATTGGTGGTCTCGGACCGCAATGGCATGGCGTCGAGCGTGGAGACGCGATTCCCGTTCCTCGATCACGACTTCGTCGATTGGTGCCTTGGCTTGCCAGAGGAGGTGCTGATCCGCGGAGGGTGGCTGAAATGGATACTGCGGAAAGCGCTATCAACGGATCTCCCTCCGTCCGTCGCCTGGCGGGTGGACAAGGTCGGTTTCCAGGCTCCGCAGGATGCCTGGTTACGCGGTGAGTTGAAAGATTGGGCCTATCACCTGCTTTTCGAGGGGCCATGCACTCAGCTTGAGCAATACGACAGAGCCGCGTTGGATGCGATCTGGGCGCGCCATCAGGCGGGTGAAGATCTGTCCTGGTCGCTGTGGATCTGGATCAGCCTGAGCGAATGGCTGGCGATGACGCAGGAAGGTGTCTGGTCAGCCGGGTTGGCGGGGCGACAGCCCTCCGTAGGATCGGTTGCAAACATGGTTCAGGCCGCGGGATGATTACGATCATCGATTACCGGATGGGCAATCTCGGCTCCATCTGCAACATGTTCCATCGGCTCGGCATCAAGGCGCGCGTGAGCGCCGACCCGGAGACCATCCGCGCATCGGATAGGCTCATGCTTCCCGGCGTCGGCCATTTCTCCAATGGTGCGCGCCAATTCGCAGAAACCGGTCTGCGCGAGGTGCTCGAGGAGAAAGTCGAGCGTGGCGGTACGCCGCTCCTGGGGATTTGCGTCGGCCAGCAATTGCTGGGATCGGGCAGCGAGGAGGGTGAGGGAGCTGGCCTCGGCTGGATCGCGGGCCGCTGCGTCCGTTTTCGTCCACAGGATGGGGCCAAAGTCCCGCAAATGGGTTGGAACTATGTGCAGCCGGCGCGCCCCCATCCCGTGATCGCGGATATTGGCGACGAGCCGCGCTTTTATTTCGCCAATTCTTTCTGGCTGAAAAGCGAGAAGCGCGACGAGGTCCTGCTTGAATCCATTTACGGCGGCGAACGCTTCACCGCTGGGGTCGCGCGCGACAGCATCGTCGCTTTTCAATTCCATCCGGAGAAAAGCCACCGCTTCGGCATGCGCATCCTCGAGAACTTTGCGAAATGGAGCCCATGACCGCCGAAGCTGCCTTGCCGCCGCTGCTCCTGCCGAAGCGGCGGCCGCGCGTCATCCCCACCCTGCTGCTGAAGGATGGGCTGCTCTACAAGCCTGTTCGTTTCAAGGCGCCGAAATATGTCGGTGATCCGCGCGTTGCAGTGAAGATATTCAACGACAAGGGGGCGGACGAACTCGTTCTCGCCGACATGACGGCCACCATCGAGCGACGCGAGCCGGACTACGAGCTGATCAAGGAAATCGCTACGGAAAGCTTCATGCCGATCGCATATGGTGGCGGCATCAACAGTTATGATCAGGCCGCGCGAATCCTTGAACTCGGCGTCGAAAAAATCGTGCTGAATACGGCTCTGGCCAGCACCCCGGCGCTCTCTGAAAAAATTGCCGGTGTTTTCGGCGCGCAGAGCGTGATCGGTTGTCTGGATTGCCGAAAATCCCTGCTCGGGGGCTATTCTGTCTATGTCGAAGCTGGGCGGCGGCGAATGGGCGGCAAGCCCGAGGACATTGCCCAACGGATCGTCGGGCAAGGCGTGGGCGAGATCATGCTTCAGTCGATCGATCGCGAAGGCACGGGGCAGGGCTATGATCTGGCGCTCGTGCGGCGCGTGGCTGGGGCGGTGGACGTGCCGGTGATCGCCCTTGGTGGAGCAGGCAATGTCGACCATTTTCGCGATGCGATTGGAGCCGGCGCGGCTGCCGTGGCAGCCGGCTCGATGTTTGTCTTCACCGGGCCGCACCGCGCCGTTCTCATCACTTATCCGCCGGATGAGCAACTGCACCGCGCCTTTGGAACGCGATAGGCTTGACCTCCCGAACAACTTCTTCGATTGCTCGCCCCCTGCGCTCGCCCAGCCGGGGCGTTCAGCTGCTTTCTGGTGACCGACGTGGCTCGTAAGTCCATCTGCATTTTTTCGCTGTCCACGATCGCGGATGATCCGCGTGTGCGGCGCCAGGGCCAGGCTTTTCACGATGCGGGTTGGGACGTTGTTGCCGTCGGCATCGGCACCGCCCGGTCGCCGGCCCCTTCATGGCGAATCATCCAGGCTGACGCACTGGTGCCCGCTGCCCGTGCGGACAATGAAGCCATCTCGACGGAGCAACATGCGAGCGCTCCGGCTCTCGCCCCGGAAGGACGCAAGGCAAAGCTCGTCGCTTTGGGCCGCAGGCTGATTCCCGAACGCCACCGGTACCTGCTTCGGCCTGCGATCCGCACAGGGTTTGTCCTGGTCAATGCTTCATTGAGGACCATAAGGGCGGCGCGCTCCGTTGTGCGGAGCGCTGCGGAGCTCATGGCTGCGCGCAACCGGCAGTCCGCTCGAAGAATCGGCTCGTCGGCATTGCAGGCACAGGGTGCTGCAACTGCCGTTGAGGCCATGGCGCCATTGCCCGCACCGATGGATGCGGATGCTGCCGAGCGCGCCTATCTCGCCGTCTTCGAGATTGCGCGGATGTATGAAGCGGGGCGGGGGATAAAGGCGGACTTCTATCTCGCCAATGACTGGCACATGCTGCCGGTGGTGCGTCGTCTCGCCCAGGAACACGGTACCCGCTTCGGCTACGATACGCATGAATATGCGGTCGAGGAGTATCGCTACAAGCCGGACTTCTTGACCACCAAGGTGCCGATGGTCCGCGCGATCGAAGCGCGCGGTCTGAAGGAGGCCGCTGTCACGACCGCAGTCTCTGCCGGTATTGCCAGGGATATGGCGGCGTTGCACGAGGTCGAGCGCGTGCCTGTCGAGATTCGCAATGTGCCGAACCGAGTCTCAGATCTCTCGCCGTTAGAGCCGACGCGCAAGCGCATGCGCGTTTACTTTCACGGAATCATCACCTTCGATCGTGGCCTTGAAGAATGCATTCGTTCGGTTCCGTTGTGGCGGAATGAGTTCGTGTTCCAGCTGCGCGGTCCGATTCGGCCCGAGTTCATGCCCGTGCTCAAGTCCGAGATCGTTAAGGCGGGGGTCTGGGACAGGGTCGAGATTCTGCCGGAGGTGGCGATGGTCGATCTCGTTCACGCCGCCGCCGAGGCCGATATCGGGATCTCGACACCGCCCTCCACGTCGAAACACAATATCTACGCGCTGCCGAACAAGTTCTTCGAGTATATCCAGGCCGGCCTGGCCATGTGTGTGGCAGACCTGCCGGACATGCAGCGGATCATGGCGCATTACGATCTCGGCGTGCCGATCCGGGCGGTGACACCGCAGGCCATTGCCGACGCCGTGAACAGTTTCACGCCCGAGATCGTCGACCGCTTCAAGGCCAATGCCCGTAAGGCTGCAGCTGAGCTCAATTGGGAAGTGGAGCAGGCTCGTCTGGTCGATCTCTACGAGCAGGCGCTGAAGACCAGCTGACGGTCAAAAATGTTTGGGCCACCCCCTGGGGCGGCGTGGCAGCGCTCGGCCGGCCGCGCGGAGCCCTGCCCCTGACGCTCGGCTCGGTCTGTTTTGCCGCTCTGCTGCGGCTTCTAGGCTGGCCAAGCCGTAAGCTGCGACCATCCGTTCCTGCTCGCGCTCCCAGCACAGATCTCGCGCCAGCGCTAACGAAGCATGTTTTGCCGCATCGATGGCCGGGCGGTCGAAGCTATTGATCGCCGTTGCGATCGCCTCGGGAGTAAACTCTTCGATAAGGCGCCCGATGCCGGTCGCGCGTACTGTCGGGGCCAGATCTGGGAAATCCATAACGACGAGAGCGAGCCCCGCCATGACGTATTCGAAGAATTTGTTAGGCGATACAAATTGCCTCTGACGCGAGAAGTTCATGAGTGCCAGATACCCGATATCGGCACGATTGGCTGTCATCACGATCTCGTCGAACGGCACCGGCGGTTCGATGGACAAGCGATCTTCGACACCGAGTTCGGCCGCCAGCGTCTTGAGCGTCTCGATGTAATCTTCTGGCCCCGGCCCGCGAATGGTGAGCCTGAACTCGGGTCGCCATAGCGGCAAGCTGCGGATGCCGACTTCGAGGTGGCGCGATCCATTGACCAGGCCGTGATACATGACCTCGATGACCTCGCCTGTCGGATGGAAGGGGTGCTCATTGTAGAAGGGGGTCGAGCGGATGACGGTAGGCGCCACCGGCAAGGCGTAGTCGATCTGAATTTGGCGGCTGATGCCTTCGCTGACGGCGCTGAGCGCTCGTGCTTTCGGGAAGTAGTCCCGATGCAGGGCCTCGATCATCGGCCGTGTGACATGGCTGAAATAGCGCTCTTCGGCCGAATTTCGTTCGAAATGATACTGTTCTACCGCATATTCGTGGATGTCGACCACGAAAGAAGCTTGCATCCGCTCTGCGAGCGGTCCCGCAAACGGCATCGTCATATAGTCATGTGCGATGACCAGATCGGCTTGCGGCACCGCGCCTGTCACCTTGTCGCGGATAAATGCGTTCTGGGTCGTCGCGAAGAATATCTCGTGGGCTTCCGCGGAGGAGAGTTGTCGTGGCCGCTCGAGTTCGTAGAGGGTCTCGGCCAGCGAGCGGCGCGCGCTTTGGACGTTGGCGTCGGCCACAGTGCCGTTCTGGCGCCAGCGGTGCGCCAGTCTGCAGAGTTCGGTCCAGATGGTGCGTGCGCTGCGCGCGCATGGCTGTGCTGCGCGCCAATAGATAAAGGCAGCCAGCTTTGCGAGGAATGAGCGACCGTTCTTCGCTGCAGGGACGACGGGTTCTGCAGGGGCTTCGGACGCTGCCGTTTCGGGTAGGATGACCGCAGGCATCGTGATGTCGTGGAAATCCCAGCTCTCCGGCACGGGAAGACGACCGGGAAAGCCCACCACCGAAACCTGCCAACCGCGTTCCTGAAACGTGCGAATCTGCCTCAGAACCCGCGGTTCCTGTGTGACATAGGTTGCCGAGACGATGCAGACGCGCACCGCGTTCAGCGCTTCACGGCGCGCAGCAGGCGGCGCAGCACGCGCCAGGCCAGCCGGAACGGCAACTTCGCCAGGATGCGAATCCAGAGCCAGGTGGACTGTGCGCTCCGGCTGATCCATCCGCCCGTTCTCCTGAGGAGCACGCGGCGCGGCTCTCGCAGCAAGTCGAGATTCTGCAGCGCCCAATGATAGGCCTTGTCCGGGAAATACTTCTCGTCGCTCTCGAAATCCCAATAGGTTTTCGGAGGCTGGGCCAGGATGCCGCGGTATTCATCCTGGCTGATGCCCAGTTTCTTGAGCACGAACTCCCGATCCGTTGCCGCGATGTCCTCGTCGATGGGGGGCTTCTGCAACGTGGCGAGAGCCTCCTCCCGTGTCATGCGGTTGTCGTTGATGAGGCAGGACAGGTGAGGCCGGCGCTTGTCGGCACCGAATTTATCGATGAGATACTGTGTCTGATAGAAGCGCGTATAGATCGACTCGTGATGCTTGTCTCCATAGGAGACCCAGCCCAGCTCCTTCTTCATCAGCTCGATTGCATCGAATTTGTTGTATTCGATATAGTTCAGGACATAGATCATTCGCATTTCGCGGATGTATGGCCAGTAGATCGCGTGCTCCCAGAACGTGTAGTGTGGATAGGAGCGGATTTCGCTTTTGCCGAATTGATTGTGCAGGGAACGGATATAGCGCCAGTCGCCGTGCCCCGATGACCAGGTACGCGGAACCATCTGTTCGGTGGCAAGGTTCGAGCCGCCGATGATAAAGCGAACGTCGTTTTCGATCGCGGTTCGGTAGAGGATGGCACCGATGGCGTGATCCGTCGGAATCTCGCAATCGGTGACGCCTGCCCTTACGAAGCTGGCTTGCAGATCCTTGAACTGATTCCAGTCCAGGACGACCGTATGGAGATCGATGCCGAGTCTGGTGACGATATTCTCGATGTTCCGGACGGCAATCTCTGTATTCCAACCATTGTCCATGTGGACAGCCAGCGGGCGCAGGCCGAGCTTCTTGACGAGATAGGCGACGTAGGTGCTGTCCACGCCTCCGCTCAGACCGATGATGCAATCATAGCGCTTGCCCTCTCCCTCCTTGCGGACGGTGGCTGCGATCTCTTCCATCTCCCGCCAGCCGGCGGCATCCCGCTTGACGTAGGTCGCGATCTGCTTGTCGTAGGAGTGGCAGTGGTGGCAGACGCCGTGCTCATCGAAGGTGATCTCCGGGTCGCTCGAGTCCATCACGCAGCGTTGGCAGATCTGATAGCGGGTTTGACGCTCCTCGCTGGGGCGATGGGCGGGAGGCTGATAACGGGTGCTGATCTCGGTGCCAAAATGGGTTGCCGAGTAGCGATCGAACATGTCGATCAGCTTCTGGCGCAAGGTCGGCTTCTCGAAGGACGTCATGGCAGGGTCAAATTCTCGGGAGCGCGCAGCGAGGGTATCGAACCCGATACGCGAATGCGCATTCGTACGACAGAGGAAACCGGCTTTTGCGATGGGATATCTGACGCGCTCAGGGCGGTCAAACGCAACGCAACGCGTCTTCGACGGTGGGGCCATGCGCTTCGTCGAAAGGCGACCGGGTTGCGGCGCCGGTTGAACTCAAGCGTCATCATGAATGGCGATCTGATAATCGATTGACAAGTCTGGGTCGTCGCGAGACCACTCCGCCCGGTTGCATGGATCGGCTGCGCTCCCAGCTGACTGCAGGCGCATGCCTGTCCCGAGGGTTATGTTGATGACGGCTGGTACGGCTACGCGGATGCCGCGTATCGGATTGATTTGCGTCTCCGCGATCCCGGACGATCCGCGTGTGCGCCGACAGGGTGATCTCTTTCACGCGCGAGGCTGGGGGGTCGTTGCGGTAGGGCTGCCGGGGGCGCTGTCGAGCCCGCCGGAATGGCCCTGTCACGCGATTAGTGTCGAACAAGCAACGACGCCGAGTGACACGTCATTGGAGCTCGGAGGGAAGGGCGGCTGTGGTTCTGCTCCCCCGGTGCCGCGGTCCGCGATTCATCGCACCGCTGCGCGGGTGCTCAGGTCTGTGGCTCACCGTACCAGACGCGCTAAGGATACGGCTCTGGTCTACCTCAACCCCAGATACGCGGAGACGGCTTATTGGGCTCTGCATAGTCGTTTTGAGCAACTCTATGCGCTGGCTCGCAGTGAACGGGTCGACATCTGGCTCGCCAATGATTGGACGGCGCTGCCGATCGCACGGCGGCTTGCGGCGGAGCAGGGGGTTCCCTACGCCTACGATACGCATGAACTCGCCGTCGATGAATACGCCCAGCGCATGATCTGGCGGTTGACGCAGCGCCCTGTCATCGCTGGGATTGAACGCGAAGGCATTGCTGGGGCTGCGGTAACGAGTTGCGTTTCGCAAGGTATCGTTGATCGCTTGCACGGCCTCTACGGTCTGTCGAAGAAGCCGCTGTTGATCCGCAACATGCCACGTTACGAGCCGCATGCGCACAGGTCCTGCGGTGATGCGATCGAGGTGCTCTACCACGGCGTCGTCAATGTCGGGCGCGGGCTCGAGGCCTGTATCGACAGCGTCGCACTCTGGCGTCCGGAGTTTCGGCTGACGATCCGTGGACCGGGACCGGGCGAATATCTTGCGGCGCTTGCAGCCCGGATACAGAAAGCCGGCCTTGGCGAGCGGGTCGTGCTGGCGCCGCCCGTGCCGATGATCGACTTGGTGGAAGAAGCCGCCCGCTTCGATGTCGGTCTGTTCGCCCTGCCCGGTCATTCGAAGCAGAATCTTCACGTTCTGCCGAACAAGTTCTTCGAATACACCATGGCGGGGCTTGCGCTCTGCGTCTCCGACTTGCCCGAGATGAGCGCATTGCTGCGGCAACATGAGCTCGGCCGTTTGATATCTGATGTGACGCCGCGAGCCATAGCGGAGGCGATCAATGGCTTCGATCGTGACGAGATCGACGCCTGCAAGCGACGTGCGCTCGAGGCGGCGAAGACGTTGAACTGGGAGGCGGAAGCGGATCGCCTTTTTGCTGCGATCGAGGAGGCGGTATCTGTCGCGAGGGCGAAAGCCGCAGCGTAGTCGCCTTCGTAGCTCCCGAAGCACTCAAGCTATTCGATCGAAGGCGTCACGGCTTTCGACACGAGCGCCAGGAGTTTGGTGCCTTCGCCCTCGAAATTGAGATCGCGTGCCCGTACAAGGGCTGCGCGTTTATGGGCGTCGATCTGAGCCGGGCCGAGGCGCGCCAGGCAGGTGGCGATCACCTGTGGCGTATCGCTTGACAGCAATACGCCACAGCCGGAGATCTCGATTGTCTTACGAATCTCCGGCAGGTCGCTGCTGATCACCATGAGCCCCGCCTGCATGTATTCGAAGATCTTGTTGGGCATCGCGAAGCGCGCATGCGTCGTGCTGTTCGACAGGAGGAAGATGCCGATATCGGCTTGCGCAGCGGTGGATATTAGTTGATCGGGCGGAACCGCCGGTTCCAGGGCAATGCGCTCTCCGAATGGAGCGGCAAGATTGCGCAGATGTTGGTCGAAACCGCCCTGGGCCGGGCCGCGGATCACGAGCCGAAATTCAGCCGGCCAAAGCGGAGCGCTTTCGATCAGGATTTCCAGGCCGCGGCGGGGCACCACTGCGCCATGGTAGAGCACGGTGACGGGGCGCGCGGTCGGGCGGAAAGCGGTCTCCTGCCAGGCGGGTGTGTTGGAAATCACGGTCGGCCGCGTCAAGCCATAGCGCTGGGCGAGCGCATCGGCGATGCCATCGCTGACCGTCGCGACGGCATCGGCTTCGCGGATATAGCGATCCTCGATCCTCACGACATGCTGCCGGGCGAGAAGGCGCCAGCGCCAGCTATCCGCGAATTCCTCCGGGGCGAATTCGTGACTGTCATAGATGATGCGGGCGCCGCAACCGCGCTTGGCCGCGAAGGCGAGGGGGAGCGCCCGCCAGTCATTGGCGATAACCAGGTCGGGCTTGAAGCGGAGCAGGTCGCTACGTGTCGTCAATCGGCTTGGGGACAGCCAATAGAGGAGGTCCGCGCTGGCCGGGACAAGGGAAGCCGGCGCCTGACGGAGCACCATGCCGAGGCGGACGCGCGTGTCGCTGCCTGGGCCGGGGATCACGGTGACGGGGGCAGGCGGTACGGCGGGCAAGGGAGCTTGCGCGAAGATGCGTACGTCATAGCCGGCGCCGACAAGCAGCGCCGCATGGCGCAGCACGCGCGAATCGTGCTGCAGAGGCGAGACGCAGACGAGCGCAATCCGTGTCATGGCTGGGGCCGGATCCGTTCGGTGGAAGGCGCCGGCTTGGGGGCGAGGGCAGTCATGTCGGCGCAGCCGTTCCCTCGGTCCACTGTTCTGACGTTCTTGAGCAAGATCGGTTGGCGCTATCACTTTCCGGGCGCAATGCAATCCTGATTTGCAGAATATGCGCCGAAGGTGGAGGATGTCTCAAGAAATCCACATCGAGCAGAGGCTCAAATCGCGCTCGTGATTTACTGTGAGATGACCGAGCGTAGCAAGCGATCGATCTCCTGACTGCGATGGTGCCAGCTCGCCTCGCGAGCGACATAGGCCGCGCCGTTGCGGCCCAGAATCCGGGCTTTTTCGGGGGCGTCGGCGAGGCTCTTCACGGCAGAAGCGATAGCTGGCGCAACCGCTGGCGGCACGATCAGACCGGCCTCGGCATCGCGGACGAGATCGGTCTGGAACGGAAGGTCGCTGGCGATGACGGGAACGCCGCATGCCATGGCCTCGAACAGCTTCAACGGTGCGACGCCCGATGACGAGCGACCGTCTTGGTTTTCGATGACGCACAGCGATGCCAGGGCGCCGCGCACGATTGCCGGAACGGCGTCGTAAGGCTGCCGGCCCAGCCAAAGCAGCTTTCGATCGGCGAGCGCCTGTTCGACCTTGCCGCGCTCGATGCCATCGCCGACGATCACCAGCCGCAGATCAGCTGGCCAGCCTGGCTCCTTCAGGGCGGCCAGCATGGTGCC
>CAMFHT010000107.1 GCA_945952245.1 uncultured Rhizobium sp.
AGTGGCGCGTGTACGGCTGCGACCCGCACGGAAACCGCCACCGGGCGCTGCCGCCGGCAAAGAGCCGTGCTGAGCTCGGCCTGCCGGAAGACAAGGTCATCTTCGCCTCGTTCAATTCCCAGCTCAAGATATCGGTGAAGACTGTCACCCTCTGGATGGAGATCCTGAAGCAGGCGCCGGACAGCGTTCTCTGGATGCGCTGCGAGCACAAGACTGCGGAAGCCAACATGCGGAAGGCCGCGAAGAAGGCAGGCGTCGATCCTGATCGCATCATCTTCGCCGGCTTTGCCGATTATCCCGAGCATGTTGCCCGGCTGCAGGCGGCCGATCTCGGCATCGATACCTTCCCCTGCAATGGTCACACCACGACCTCCGACAAGCTCTGGGCGGGCCTGCCCATCGCCACCATGAAGGGCACCAGCTTCGCCTCGCGTGTCTCGGAAAGCCTGCTTCGGGCGCTCGGCGTGCCGGAACTGGTGGCGGAGCACGAGGCGGATTACGTGGCGCTGAATGTTCGGCTCGTCACCGATGCCGCCTTCCGGCAGTCGCTCCGCGACCGGATCATCGGGAACCGCTTCCGGGCGCCCCTCTTCGATACCGAACGCTTCACGCGGCATCTGGAGCGCGCCTATGAAATGATGGTGGATCGGGCCCGCGCGGGCATTCCGCCCGCAACCTTCTACGTTCCGGCGCTGCCAGCCCGGACCGAACCCTTCCGTGCCTGATCAGGAGAACGACGACATGCACTCGCTCAACGGCTCTTCGACCCACCCCGCCGACGCCGTGGTTTCCGACAGCGGTCTCCCGGATCGGGAAGCCGTCGCCGACAAGCTCGCGGCCCTCGGCGAGGCTGAGATGGGCTATCTGCGCCTCCTGCTCGACAATCCGAAACAGGACGAAAACCTCTTCGCCGGCATCGAACTCTATCTCAACCGCGCCTCCGCAGGGCGATTCCTCCATACGATCAAGCTGGAGAAGACCGGGGAGTGGCTGGGCAATGCAGCCCCTGCCCGCCTGCAGATCCGGCTGATGGAGATCGCCAAATCCAGCCATCATCCCGCTTTCCAGGCCTTCCGCACGGGCGTCGTCCGCTCGGGCGGGCTGGAGCGCGCCTATCCGAAGGCGCGTTGAGGTCCGTTTCAGCCTGTGAGCCGGGGCATGCCGACGGCGCGCTTGAAGAGATCGGCGAGCCCCTTCGCGATATCGGAATTGATGTCCACCGGCTGGTAGAGGTTGGGCGACGCGCATTCCTGCAGGGCGGGTCCTACCTTGCTTTCGATCGGCTTGACCCAGGTATCGTAGTTCTGGTTCGTCACGATCGGCAGGTAGGTCGTGTGCAGGATCGCGATCGTCATCCCGCGTTTCTTCAGCGACTGACACAGGCTGACGTCGATCGGCTGGGTGCAGCGCCTGTTCTGGAACTTGCCAAAGCAGGTGCTTCTGCTTGATGCGATGTCCTCGACACCGTCGGTGATCAGAAGCATGACCTGCTTGGCATCATATACGCCCGTGCCGTTGCCGGAAGCGGGCATGGCCCCGGCGAGCAGTTGCATCGACTTGTTGATGTAGCCGACAGCGTAATTGTTGTAGTTGGACGTCGGCATGCTCATCAACTGCACGGACCTGACCGCGTCCTTGAATCCGTTCATGTCCTGCGTGAGGTCCTGCAGCTCACTGAGAGGTCTTGCCACCGCGTCTTCCGCTCTGGCTCCGAGCGTATAGAGGGACAGCTTGTAGAGCCCCTTCTGGGAGACATTGTTGGTGATCATGTCCGCGAGCTTCGTCAGCGAGGCCGCCACGACGTCGATACGCAGCTTCACGCCCATGAGCGGCACATAGGGCAGGCTGTTCATATTGCCCGAGAGATCATGGCAGGCAAAGGCGCAGCCCATCTTCTCGTTCATGACATCGACATCAGCCTGCGAGGCGCCGATGCCCATGGAGGGCGAGTTGTCCACGAGCACATGGACATCGTAATACTCGCCGGCGTTGAACTGCGCCGTCGCGGTGCCGCTGACCACCATGCTGGTATAGCCGGCGATCCTCATGAAGGCGGTCGGCAAAATCGTGCGGTAGCTGACGGAAGATGTCAGCAGCAAGCCTTTGCGCTGGACGTCGACGGCCACATCGGCACTCAGGGCAGCTGCGACGACCTCCTTGTTACCATTGAAGAAATCCTGCGCCTCCTTGTCCCAGATCGCCTTGCCGGTATCGCCGGTCGCGTTGACATAGGCTTTCGAGGAGGCGCTGACGGCGGCGATGGCCGCTGAATCCGCGACCTGATCGAGCTTGGACTTCACCTCATAGGCCTGCCAGAGATCCACTGAAAGGCCCATGACGGCGATCATCGGAAACGACATGAGCGTCGTCACCATGGCGAAATTGCCACTCCTGTCCTTTGCAAAATGCTTTACCGTGTCGAAAATAGATTTGAAAAACATGGCTCTATCATCCGTTCCCTCATTCCGGAATGACATGACGATAAAATCAGTGTTTCTTATTGATAATTAACTTATATACTAAGATTGTTTTGTTTCCGGATGTGATACGGAAAAACATTCGGAATCCCGCTTCAGGACAGAATTTTTCCGATCATGTATCGCATTTGAGCCACCTGGCTCGACGTGCACCGTCGGCGTGGCGGCATATTGGCCCCGCCGGAGCGCCCGCTTGCGCCGGATCTTGCCGAAATCTTAACGGCCATTCCCGTGCCAAGGTAGCCGAATGGTAACCGTGACGATCGGCCCGACCGGATAGAACCCGTCGAACCGACCCAATTCAGGCGCGTAGAGGCTGGAGATCGAGCCGTCGAGAAAAAGCGCATTCGGTGTCTTCAGCACATCACGGAACAGTGTTGCCATGTCGTAGAAACGGACTGCGTCCTCCGATATGGCAAAATGCACCAGGCCCGCTTTGTCGACGCCCACGCCATTGCGAATCTTGAGGCTGTCGCTGTCCGGCTTGAACAAGGGATGAAGGCGTCCGTTCAGCACAAGCATGGGACCGGACTGGGTGGCATAATCGACCAAACCGCCGTGGTGCACGAAGGCGCCCGTCTCGGAAACCCCTGCCCTTCCTGCCTTCAGCCAGAACACGCCATTGGGCTTCAGATGAAAGTTGCCCGGGCCCTTTCGCGTGTTCGCCGGCTTCAGCGTCACACCCTTCTCCACGTAGAGACCGACCGGAGACAGGTCTTCCTCGTACATGCCGCCATTCATGGCGAAGACGGGGAGCTCGAACCGGGAGAGAAGATCGCGAAACAGCGGCACGAAGCCGCCATAGGGCACGCCTGCGGCATTTCGGTTGAAGAGGCGGATCTCGGCCTTCGCGGGATCGAAGCTGCAGGCGATGTAGCGCCCCCCCGCATGCTCCAGCCGACGGCAGCCCGATTCGTCCGCGCGGGCATTGGCCGGGAGAGCGGCAGGCAGGATCAGAAGGGTTGAAAACAGCAAAAGGAATCGCAGCATGGGCCGCAGACTATAGCCGCTTCAAGGCGGCCATGTGGAAGCGAAGCTGCTCTTCCGGATATCGAAATTCCGTGCCGACGGGACAGGCATTACGGGCGACACAGCCGCCCCCCAGACAGAGCGCGCCGTCGCGCTTCCCAAGAAAGGTCCGGCACGCCACGTATTGGAACCCGTCCGGCAGGATTGCGCCGGCAGGACAGGTGGAGAGGCAAGGCTTCGCCGCGCAGTGATCGCAAGGATGATGGCCTACGGTCTCGCTCGCCTCGAATCCATCAGGCACCTCCTCGAAGGCCAGCGCGCCGCGGTACCCGTGCCAGAGGCCGTAAGCGGGATGGATCAGGATGCCGAGCGGAGAAGGCTTGAGGCCCTCGGCCCGCATGGCCCATTGCTGGAAGGGTTGCCAGGGCGGGTCCGATGGAAAGAAGGCTGTCGCGCCATGATCTGCGGCCACGGGGGAGATTATTTGCTTGGACCAGCGGTCGAGCGGATCGGGCGCGCCACGCGTCCCCTCTTCCGCACGCCAGCGGTTGAATACCGGCCAGAGAGAGCCGCCGAGGTTTCCGACGAGCACCAAGGCCCGCGCCGCCGATCCGCTCGGCAGCAACGGCCCGTCGGCGGCATCGAAACCAAGGCTGCCGCGCAAAAAAAGACCGTGCGGCTGAAGAGCCGCACGGATACGGTCGATCAGGGAGGGGGCGCCGCTCACCGCGGGCCCTTGTATTCGTAGTGCGGACGCCAGACATCCTTCTGGATGAAATCGGCGACCCGCTTTGCTCCGCCTTGCTCCCTGGCGGGGTCGGGCTCTCTTCAGGTGAAAGCGTCGGGCATGGAGTCCTTGCGCTTGGCGATGAACTCGAGCAGCGCCTCGTCGATGGCCGGATCCAGCGCCGGCGCCTCATAGCTTTCGAGCCACGAGCGGCAGAGCGCGTTGGCCCGCTCCTCGATGCGCTTTGCGCCTTCGACTTCCCACTGCTCGAACGAGTTGTTGTCGGCGAGCGGCGAGCGGTAGAAGGCGGTCTGGAAGTTCGCCTGGGTATGGGCGCAGCCGAGATAGTGGCTGCCGGGGCCGACTTCGCGGATCGCGTCCATGGCCTGGGCTTCCTCGGAGACATCCACGCCCTGCGCCATCTTCTGCATCATGCCGAGCTGGTCCTGGTCGATCATGAACTTCTCGTAGGAGGAGACGAGACCGCCTTCCAGCCAGCCTGCGGAATGCAGGGCGAAGTTCGTGCCGGCAAGCAGCGTCATGTTGAGCGTTGCAGCCGATTCATGCGCAGCCTGCGCATCCGGAACCTTGGAACCGCAGAGCGAACCGCCCGTACGGAACGGCAGGCCGAGGCGGCGAGCAAGCTGGGCGGCGCCATAGGAGACCAGCGACGGCTCCGGCGTACCGAAGGTCGGAGCGCCCGACTGCATCGAGATCGAGGCGGCGAAGGTGCCGAACAGAACCGGCGCGCCCTTGCGGATCAGCTGCGTGAAGGCAGCACCGGCCAGCACTTCGGCCAGAATCTGCGTCAGCGTGCCGACAACCGTCACCGGGCTCATCGCGCCCGAGAGGATAAAGGGCGAGAGCACGCAGGCCTGGTTGTGACGGGCATAGACCTTGGCCGCGCCGAGCATGGTCTCATCGAATACCATCGGGGAGTTGGCATTGATCAGGTTGACCGTGACCGTGTTGTTCTCGACGAAATCGTCACCGAACAGGATCTTGCACATGGAGATCGTGTCTTCGGCGCGTTCCGGCGCGGTGACCGAACCCATGAACGGCTTGTCGCTGTACTTGATGTGGCTGTAGACCATGTCCAGGTGACGCTTGTTCACCGGAATGTCGACCGGCTCGCAGACCGTGCCGCCCGAATGGTGCAGCGAGGGCGCCATGTAGGTGAGCTTCACGAAGTTGCGGAAGTCCTCGATGGTCGCATAGCGGCGGTTGCCTTCGAGGTCGCGAACGAAGGGCGGGCCGTAAACCGGTGCGAAAACGGTGGCATTGCCGCCGATCTGCACGTTGCGCATCGGGTTGCGGGCATGCTGGGTGAAGACCGAAGGGGCCGTCTTCAGCAGTTCGCGGCAGAGACCCTTAGGGAAATGCACGCGCTCGCCCTTGACGTCAGCCCCGGCTTCCTTCCAGAGCGCCAGCGCTTCCGCATCGTCGCGGAACTCGATGCCGACCTCTTCGAGAACGATGTCGGCATTGCGCTCGATGAGCGTCAGGCCTTCCTCGTCCAGCACTTCATAGACGGGGATCTTGCGCTGGATATAGGGCATGGACGGGCCCGGACCGCCACCCGTACGGGACGCGCGGCGTGCGGCGGCACCCCGGCCTTCGTTCCGGCCACGGCGGGGGGCGGCGTCGGGAACTGCGCCCGTATTCTCAATCGTATCGCTCATACTGATTCCTCAAAGCTTGCGCGGATGCGCGACATCGCAGGGCGCGGAAAGCACCCTCTTGATGACGCACATGCTATCGGAATTCGCATTTGGAACATTCCTTAATGCGCCACCGATTTCTCTACTCCAGACATTACGCCCGATACACGACATTTGCGGCAGCGGCCCGAAAAGGTAAAGCCCATTTGCCCATGGTCGCTTTTGCCGTCTGCAACGTCGCTAACGAAAAGAGTTTTGAGCCATGCCGGACTTAGTGTGATGGCCAGGAAACAGGGGATTGAATCGCGAGAGGCCGGCGGTGCTTGCCGCAAGCCTCGCGCCGGTTTTCCCGGAAAGGATCGGGCTGCCCCACGCAGTTGCGACAATTCCGGCAAGGCAGGGGCAAAAGCGGATTTTCCTTAACTCTTCTTTGCTGTTACCGGTCTATCTGGTATGGCTATCGCATCGCTCTTAACTGGGAACCAAAACATGTCCGACGACGAAATCATTCTGGCAGACCTCTCTGACGAAGAACTCGTGCAGCAGATGCATGACGACCTGTACGACGGTCTGAAGGAAGAAATCGAAGAAGCCACCAACATCCTCCTGGAACGCGGCTGGGCTCCCTACGACATCCTCACCCAGGCCCTCGTCGAAGGCATGCGCATCGTCGGCATCGACTTCCGCGACGGCATTCTCTTCGTGCCGGAAGTTCTGCTTTCGGCCAACGCCATGAAGGCCGGCATGGCCATCCTTCGCCCGCTGCTCGCCGCCACCGGCGCGCCGAAGCTCGGCAAGATGGTCATCGGCACCGTCAAGGGCGACATCCACGACATCGGCAAGAACCTCGTGGGCATGATGATGGAAGGCGCCGGCTTCGACGTCGTCGACCTCGGCATCAACAACCCGGTCGAGAACTATCTCGATGCGATCGAGCGTGAGCAGCCCGACATCCTCGGCATGTCCGCCCTGCTGACCACCACCATGCCCTACATGAAGGTCGTCATCGACACCATGAAGGAAAAGGGCCTGCGCGACGATTACATCGTGCTCGTCGGCGGTGCACCGCTCAACGAAGAATTTGGCAAGGCCGTCGGCGCCGACGCCTACTGCCGTGACGCGGCCGTTGCCGTCGAGACCGCCAAGGAATTCATCAAGCGCAAGCACAACCAGCTGGCTGCCGGCGCCTGATCTTTCGCTTTTGCGAGACATGAAAAAGCGGCCGCACCATTCAAGTGCGGCCGCTTTTCTATTGCCGAACGCCTGGCGCGTTCCTACCTCGTAAAGAGGTTACTGCGCGGCGTTCGCGACGTTTGCACCGGCAGCCTGGGTCGCATTCACCGTGCCGGCGGCATCCTTGCCTACGCCGCGAATGGTATTGGCGCAGGACGAGAGAAGCGCGAGCGCGGTGAAGACGGCGGCGAGCTTTGCAACATTGTTCTTGGTCATGATCGGGAGTCCTCTGCGTGGTGGAAACTGTTCCAAAGAAGCCGGAAAAGCCCGCTTCCCTTGACGAACGCGCGACCTCCGAAAAGGTTCACGTCATCGCCTGCGGGGCGATCGCGCGCGAGATCCTCGCTGTTGCAAAAATGAACCACCTCGACCACATCGATCTCGCCTGCCTGCCCGCCATATGGCACGCCCACCCGCAGAAGATCGCGCCGGGTGTGAAGGAAGCGATCGCCAGGGCACGGGCCGAGGGGATGGAGAAGATCTTCGTCGCCTATGCGGATTGCGGCACGGGCGGTCTTCTCGACAAGGTGATCGCGGAAGAAGGCGTGGAGCGCCTGTCCGGCCCGCACTGCTATTCCTTCTTCGCCGGCAACGAGCAGTTTGCCGCGACATGGGAGGAGGATGTCACCGCCTTCTTCCTCACCGATTTCCTGGCCCGCCAGTTCGAGGCCTTCGTGATCGAGCCGCTCGGCCTCGACCGCCACCCGGAGCTGAAGCCGATGTACTTCGGCCATTACACCAAGCTCGTATACCTCTCGCAGCTGGAGGATCCGGAGTTGCAGGAAAAGGCGAAGGCGGCAGCGGAATATCTCGGCGTCACCTACGAGTACCGTTTCACCGGCTATGGCGATCTCGCGACCGAACTCTTGGCGGCGGCCGCCGAAAACAGAGCTTAACCCTTCCTTGACCAGATGATTCGAAAGCCGTGGACTTCGCCCTCCGCTTAACGGCTTTCACACCCCGTGCCGCCATCCTGCGACAAAGCCTTCAGCGGGTGAGCGCCATGACCATTGGATGCGAACGGCAGGACATCGTGGAAATCGGCAGCGGAGATCTTCCCATGGTCTCGACTTCGGGCAGTACCCTGCCCGCCCCGCTGCAGGCGAACGCCCTCTCGGACATCCTCATCGAACTCGACGGCATGGCGAAGAGCCACGTCTCGATCCGCGACGTGACGGAGGCGCTCGGCGAACGCTCCTTCGGCGCCTCGCTCGCCGTCTTCGCCCTGCCGAACCTCATGCCCTTGCCGCCGGGCTCCACCATCGTCTTCGGCATACCGCTGCTCTTCGTGACCTGGCAGATGATGATGCCCGGCAACAGGACGCTGCGCTTCCCCTCCCGGATGGCGAACTATCGCATCGACCGCGCGACCTTCTCCGCTTTCGCAGGCCGCGCCGTGCCGCTCCTGCGGCGGGTCGAAAAGTGGATGCGGCCGCGGCTTCCGTCGCTCCGCCACCCGCTCTTCGACCGCATGCTCGGCGCCTTCGCGCTGCTGCTCGCCATCGCCGTCTTCCTGCCCATCCCGCTCGGCAACTGGCTGCCGGCGCTGGCCCTGATGATCATAGGACTGACGATGGCCGCCGGCGACGGGCTCGCCCTTCTCGCCGGCGTCTGCATCGGCATCGCCTCCATTGCCGGCGTCGCCTTCGCGCTTCTCGCGACGGGCGCCGTGCTCAGCTATTTTCTGTGAGTGATTTGATGACGAATACCGATGACGCTCCGCAGGCGGGGCCTGTCCTGGTTCTCACCGCCGGCGGCGGAAATCCCTGGATGATCATCAACCATCTGAAGCGGCATTTTCCCGATGTCCGCGTGGTCGAGGAACAGCCGGAATCGAAACGCGTGCTCCTGGAGCGCCGCCGCCGCCGCTTCGGCATGATCAATGCCGCAGGCCAGCTCGGTACCATGATCGTCTCGCGGCTCGGCAAACGCTTCGCAATGCGGCGACTGGAGGAGATTGCGGAGAGCCACGGCTTGAGCCCTCTGCCTGATCTGGGCGTGCCGCTCCACGGAGTGGAAACACTGAACAGTGACGTCTTCCACGACATCATCGATCGGCTGCGGCCTTCCGTCGTCGTTACGGTCAGTTGCAGAATCCTTTCGCGGGAAACGCTGGCGCAGATCAAGTGCCCGGTCATCAACCTGCATTCCGGGGTGAATCCCGCCTATCGCGGCCAGATGGGCGGCTATTGGGCGCTGGTGAACGGGGACGCGGAAAATTTCGGTGCGACCATCCATCTCGTGGATGCCGGCGTCGATACCGGCGACATCCTTGCCATCGTCAGGGCCAGGCCCGGCAAGGGCGATTCGATGCTGACATATCCGGCGCTGCTGACCGCGAGTGCCGCTGATGCCATGGTGGACGCAGTACGCCAGGCGATCGAGGGACGGCTTTCCCCGCGGACGCCGGCGCCCGGTCCCTCCCGGCTCTGGTTCAACGTGCCGGTCTGGACATGGGTCTATCACGGCCTGACCAAGGGCATCTGGTAGCGCCCGCATTTTCATGACGTTTCGCAAACCATTCCCGGGAAATTCCGGGCGCGTCGTTTTTAGCGCCAAGCGACGTCGTCAAAAGCGAAGTCCGGCGAAGAGCACCTGTGCATTGTGTGCGCACACGAGGAGATAACAAATGGCGGACCGAATTATCGTATTCTGGCGGGATATCCCGGCCCAGGTGATCGTGAAGAAGGGCCGCACGACGGCGAAGCGCGAGCTTTCGCTGCGCTTTACCGAGGCGATCGACATGTGCGCCATGCGCACCGGCGCCGCCGAAACCGACGACTATCTCGCCGAGTGGCGCAAGGCCGACCCGGTTCCCGTTTCCGACGATCTGGAAGCGGAAGCCGAAAAGGCCGCCGCCGAACTCGAAGCCGCCTATGACCGGGAGCGGCTGGTCGCTCTGGTCAAGGCAGGCGGACGCGAACAGCAATAACCCCCAAGGACATCTCCATTATGGCAAAGATCCCCGCATCCATCGAGGTCGCCCCGAAGCAGGCGATCGAGTCTGCCGACCTGCCCGGCCTCTTCCCCGCCGGTAGCCGCGTCTACATCACCGATATCGGCACCGACCCGACGGACGTGCTGGTTCAGGCCGCTGTTCGCGTGGCAAAGCTCGGCTACAGGCCGGTGCCGCACTTCGCCTCGCGCCGCCTCACCACCAAGGCTGCCCTCGAAGAGCGCGTGAAGCGCACCGTCGGTGAAGCGGGCGTCACGGACGTTCTGATCATCGGCGGCGGTCTCGACAAGCCGGCCGGCGATTTCGGCTCGACCATGGAAGTGCTGGAAACCGGCTTCTTCGAAGGCAATGGCATCACCCATATCGGCGTTGCCGGCCATCCCGAAGGCAGCCCGGACTTCACCGAAGCCACCGCCGTGGAAGCGCTGAGGCAGAAGCAGGCCTGGGCCGCGAAGACCGGCGTCAACGTGCGCATCGTCACCCAGTTCGGCTTCGATGCGAAGCGGTTCATCACCTGGGCGGAGGGTCTGAAGGCCCATGGTATCGACCTGCCGGTTCACCTTGGCGTTTCCGGCCCGGCCAAGATCACCACGCTCATCAAGTTCGCTGCCATGTGCGGCGTCGGCAACTCGATTTCCTTCCTGAAGAAGAACGCGCTTTCGGTCACCGCCATGGCGCTCGGTCACAATCCCGAAGAGATCGTCGGGCCGATCGAAAAGCACTTCCAGGCAAACCCGGCGGGCGCAGTCCAGCAAATCCACATTTTCCCGTTCGGCGGGCTTAAAAAATCGTCGGAATGGCTTGTAGATCGCGGCTCGTGGGATAAGAACTCTGCACAGTCACCCGCTCTGGCAGCCTCTCGTTAAGGACCGACTTCACATGACACGCACCATCGTTGCTTCTGCCACCCGCGAAATCGTCATCGGCTTCGACCAGCCCTTCTGCGTCATCGGCGAACGCATCAACCCGACCGGCCGCAAGAAGCTGGCCGCCGAGATGATCGAAGGAAATTTCGAGACCGTCATCAAGGACGCCCTCGAACAGGTTGCCGCCGGCGCCACCATGCTGGACGTGAACGCGGGCGTGACCTCGGTCAACCCGAACGAGACCGAGCCGGGCCTGCTCGTCAAGACCATGGAAATCGTCCAGGGCCTCGTCGATGTGCCGCTCTCGATCGACAGCTCGGTCACCGCCGCCATCGAGGCAGCACTCAAGGTCGCCAAGGGCCGTCCGCTCGTCAATTCGGTCACGGGTGAGGAAGAGAAGCTCGAAGCCATCCTGCCGCTCTGCGCCAAGTACAACGTCCCGGTCGTCGCCATCTCGAACGACGAGACCGGCATCTCCATGGATCCGGACGTCCGCTTCGCCGTTGCCAAGAAGATCGTCGAGCGCGCTGCCGACTATGGCATCAAGCCGGAAGACGTCGTGGTCGATCCGCTCGTCATGCCGATCGGCGCTCTCGGCGATGCCGGCCGCCAGGTGTTCGCGCTGCTGCGCCGCCTGCGCGAGGAGCTGAAGGTCAACACCACCTGCGGCCTCTCGAACATCTCCTTCGGCCTGCCGCACCGCCATGGCA
>CAMFHT010000108.1 GCA_945952245.1 uncultured Rhizobium sp.
GCAGTACCCCCCCTCTGCCTTGCCAGGCATCTCCCCCACAAGGGGGGAGATCGGTCCGGAGCTAGCGCCTCTTGCTGATCTCCCCCCTTGTGGGGGAGATGTCCGGCAGGACAGAGGGGGGTATCCACCGCCGCATCAGTCAGAATCTACCGACATCGCCGTCAGAAGTCCGTCGCGACTCCGCCTTCCGCCTTGCGCCGTGCAACGAAGGCGTCGAGTTCTTCCTTGACGGCGGGGTCCATCGGCGGCGCTTCATAGCGGTCGAGGGTCTGTTTGAAGATGCGGTTGGCGTGGTCGTAGGTGGTCGGGCGGCCGGCTTCTGTCCAGGTTTCGAAGTTCCGCCAGTCAGACAGGATCGGCGAATAGAAAGCTGTCTCGTAACGCTCCAGCGTGTGTGGCGTGCCGAAGAAGTGGCCGCCGGGGCCGACGTCGCGAATGGCGTCGAGGCCGAGCGCTGCGGGACTGACATCGAGCGGCTTGAGGAATTCCGCGACCATCTGCAGGAGGTCGACGTCGAGGATGAACTTCTCGAAGGAGGCGGTGAGCCCGCCCTCGCTCCAGCCTGCGGCATGCATGATGAAATTGCCGCCGCCCTGCGTCACCGCCCAGAGCGACATGGCGGATTCGTAAGCCGCCTGCGCATCCAGAGTATTCGCCGCATTGACGTTCGACGTGCGGTAGGGAATGCCGTAGCGCCGGGCGAGCTGGCCGCCGGCGATGACCGCCTTCATGTATTCCGGCGTGCCGAAGGCGGGTGCGCCGGTCTTCATGTCCACGTTCGAGGTGAAGCCGCCATAGATCACGGGCGCGCCCTTGCGCACCATCTGCGCGAAGGAGAGACCGCAGAGCGCTTCCGCATTCTGCTGCACCAGCGCGCCGGCGATCGTGACCGGGGCCATGGCGCCGGCGAGCGTGAACGGGGTCAGCACCACGACCTGATTGCGCTTCGCCATCTCGATGATCCCTTGCAGCATGGGAATGTCGAGGCGGAGCGGCGAGTTGGAGTTGATGATGGTGAAGAGCGAGGGCTCGCGGTCCATCTGCTCCTCGGTGATGCCGCGCGCGATGCGGGCGATCTCCAGCGCATCGATATTGCGCTGACGGCCGAGCGAATAGGCGTGGAACGGCTTGTCCGTCAGCGTCACGATATCGGACAGGCATTCGAGGTGGCGGACCGAGGCGTGGATGTCGATCGGCTCGACGGGATAGCCGCCGTTCACATGCACCACGTCATAGCTCTGCATCAGCTTCAGGAGCTTGCGGAAATCCTGCTGGTTGCCGGCCCGGCGCCCACCCTCGCGGTCCGCCACGAAGGGCGCGCTGGCGATCTGGGCGAAGACGAGACTGTTGCCGCCCATCTCGACGTTTCGCAGCGGGTTGCGCGCATGCAGCGTGAAGCCCGAGGGGGCATGGCTCATCATCTCCATGATGAGGCCGCGGTCGAAGCGGACGCGTTCGGAGCCGGGCGTCACGGCGGCACCGGCGGCCTTCATGATCTCGCGCGCTTCCGGCAGCATCACGTCGACACCGATCTCCTCGAGCACCTGCAGCGAGGCGTTGTGGATGTCGTCGAGTGCTTCCGGCGTCAGGATTTCCGTGCGGGCCAGCGTGTTCTTGATGTTGAGATAGGCGGCAGCGGGGGCCTTCCGGGTCCTGTCTGCGCCACGCCCGCCTGCGCGGCGGCTGCGCACGGCGGCACCGGCGGTCGCTTCGTTCACGGCAGGATTGGTGTCCAAAATGTCGCTCATGGATAACTCGCTGTAAATTCCTCGACACTGTTTTGGCAGAAATCAAGCGGTTTCGTCCTTGCTAATTGCGACAGATCTCTGACTTCTTTGGAACAGTGACTGTTCCGCCTGCGACCCCGGACGCAACCGGATTTCGCGCTGTATGATTATAGGGTTAACCGGTTGTTCAAGACCACATGATAACCGTCCTTCTGTGGGGGGCGAGCGTCAGGAGCGTGCATTGTGAAAGTGGCATCTGCCGACCTGCTCGCCCTGGCATGCGACCGCATCCGGGGCCTTGCCCGACCGGCCTTCATCAAGGACCGGCTGCTCCGCTACGTCGCCGTCAATGCCGCCTATGCCCGCCTGCTGGACACGTCCTCGGAAGCGCTCGTCGGTCGTGGATCGACGCCGTTCATGCGCGAGGGTCGCGACAGTTCCGAAAGCCAGGCGCTTTTCATGGACGAAACCGTGTCCGTCTCCATTCGCGATGCCTGGGGTGCGCTGCTGGGAGAAGCCGACGTGGAGCGCTTCGTGACGGATGACGGCGAGATCTATCTCTTCGGCCAGATGGTTCGGGCTGCGGATGCCGAAACGTCTGAAGATGCAGTGTGCGCGCATGGACAGAGTGACCAGCTCTACCGCGCGATCGTGGACGAACTGCCGGTCGCGGTCTTCGCACGCGACAGCGCCCACCGCATGGTCTACGTCAACGATGCCTTCACGACGCTCTTCGGCTACCGGCGCGAAGAGCTGATCGGCCGGACGGAGGAACAGTCCTACGGCGCTTCCGTCAGCCACATCGTCGAGCACAATGAGCGCGTGCTGCAGACCGGGCTAATCTCCTCGATCGAGGAGCGGTTGCAAGGCTATGACGAGAGGATCTTCGACACGATCTCCCGGGTGAGCCGGGTTGAGACCGACAATGGCGAGCGCTACGTCGTCGGTTCGATCGTCGACATCACCGACCTGAAGCACCGCGAACACGCACTGCTGGAGGCGCAGGCGCGCGCTGAAAGCCTGAGCCACGATCTGAGCGGCATTCTGAGCGCACTGCCCGCCGGCGTGCTCGTCTTCGATGCCGGGCTCCTCGTCGAATACGTGAACGGCAGCCTCCACGATATCTGCGGCCTCGACCGCGAAGACGATCTGCGCGGCAGGCCGGTGCACGAGGCGATCGAGGCGATCTGCCTGAATGCGGAATGGGAGGAGGGCGAGGCGGGTACGCTGCCGGAAAAGCTCAGTCTGCTCTTCGAACGGGGCAGCGAGGCGACGCTCGAATTCTTGACGCGCGAGGGCAAGGCCGTGATTGCCGTCAGCCGCAATCTCGCCGGCGGCAAGACGCTGATCACCTTCGCGGACATTTCCGCGCTGCGCGAGCAGGAGCGGGAGGCGAGCGAGAGCCGCCGGAAGCTCGAAAGCATCGGCCAGTTCATGCAGGATGCGGCCGGCGTCATGTCACAGGGCCTGCTCGTCGTCCAGAACGGGCGAATCACCCTCTCCAACCCCGCAGCCGCCGCGATCATGTGTGTACCGGAGGATATGGTCGCTCCCGGACGGGAATGGCTCGACTGCTTCAAATACAGCGCCGCCCGCGGCGATTTCGGCAGTTCCGAGGAGGCGGACGCGCTCCGCGCCAGCTGGAACGGGGTGCTGGAGAAGACGGGCAAGCTGACGAGCACCTATCTTGCCGATGGCAGCGTGTGGGTACAATTCACGGCGACGCTCAGCGAAACCGGCCATGTCATGGTCGTCATTTCCGACATGACGGAACTCAAGCAGCGCGAGGCGGAGCTCGAGCGGCTGCTTGCCCGCAGCGAAGCCGCCGACCGGGCCAAGACCGAGTTTCTCGCCAACATGGGTCACGAGATCCGCACACCGATCAATGGCGTGCTCGGCATGGCGGAACTGCTCGGCAAGACCGACCTTGATGCGCGCCAGCGCACCTTCACCGAAATCATCGGCAAGTCGGCCAATACGCTTCTGACGATCTTCAACGACATCCTCGATTTCTCGAAGATCGATTCGGGCCGCATGGAGCTCAAGCCCGCGCCCTTCGATCCCGCCGAAGCGGTGGAGGACGTGGCCTCGCTGCATTCGTCCGCGGCTTCGGAGAAGAACATCGAGCTGCTCGTCAAGCTCTCCGAGACTCTGCCGCGGCGGGTGCTGGGCGATGCCGGCCGCTTCCGGCAGATCCTTGCCAACTTCGTCAGCAATGCCATCCGACATACCGAGACCGGCCATGTGCTGGTCGAGCTCGCGGCGGAGCCTGTCGCCCCGAACCGGGTTACGCTCGTCGTGCGGGTCGAGGACACCGGTGCCGGCATGCCTGCGGACAGGCTGCAGCGCATCTTTGAAAAGTTCTCGCAGGTGGGCGCATCCGAAAGCCGCCACAGCGAGGGGACGGGCCTGGGCCTTGCCATCACCTCCGGCCTCGTCCAGCTCTTCGGCGGCACGCTTGAGGCAGCGAGCGAGCCGGGCAGGGGCTCGGTCTTCACCGCGCGCCTGCCCATGCAGGTGGTGGAAGTCTCCGCTGGCCAGCGGCCTGTGCCGGTGCTCGTCAGCGGTGCGCGGGTTCTGGTTGTCGACGACAACGAGATCAGCCGCTCGATCCTGGTCGACCATCTGCAGAGCTGGGGCTTCGACGCCTGCGCTGCCGAATCCGCTGACTCGGCGCATATGATCCTCGACGCTGCCCGCGATCTCGACGTGCCGGTCGATGCGGTCCTGGTGGATTATCACATGGCGGGACGGGAGGGTTCGTCCTTCTGCCGGCAGATCCGGGCCGACCACAGCCATGACGGCCTCGCCCTCATTCTGCTCACTTCGCTCGATGCCGCAGCCGATTATGGCGGGATTGGCGAACTGCAGGTCCAGGCGCATCTGACCAAGCCGGTGCGCGCCAACATCCTGCGCAACACGGTCATCGAAGTGCTCCGGGCACGGCATCAACGCCGGCAGGCGGGCGACCGGCTGGAGACCGTCAATGCCTTCGCCGCGCGGCTGCCGGAAACCTCGCTCGGCCTGCCGGACCTGCCGGGAAGCCTTGCCTCAGCCGCAGAGCCGCAGCGGATCCGCATCGTCGTCGCCGAGGACAACGACATCAACATCATCGTCTTCCAGCAGATCCTGGAGGCGGCCGGTCACCCGTTCGCCATGGCGGCGAACGGCGAGGAGGCGGTTGCGCTCTGGAAGCAGCACCGGCCCGACGTGATCCTGATGGATGTCTCCATGCCCGTCATGGATGGCCTCGAAGCCACCCGCCGGATCCGCCACATGGAACGCGTCGCCGACCTTCCCCCCGTCGCCATCATCGCCGTCACCGCCTTCGACACCGATACCGGCCGCGACCTCTGCCTCACCCACGGCATGGACGACTACATCGCCAAGCCCATCAGCCCGGAAATGCTGGAGGCGAAGCTCGAGCCGTGGCTGAACCGGGCACGGGGGAATGAGCTGCCGGGGGAATAGGGGAGGCGGGATCGTGAGCTTGAGGCGGTCCGCCTTGGTTGATGGATTTTCCTAGGCAGCGGTGTGCCGATCGATGAGTTGAAGTTGTGCTTGGAGCCCCCTCATCCGGCTGCCGCCACCTTCTCCCCGCTGGGGAGAAGGGGGACGCCGCCAGCGCCTCGTACCTCCTCTCCCCAGCGGGGAGAGGATGCCGGCAGGCAGGTGAGGGGGCTCCAAGCACAACGCCGGCTGGTCAATTGTAGCACCGTGGCCCTTGCAATTTCCAACACTTAGCCCTGCTAACTAAGCCGTTGAAACCACGTTCCCGCCCGCCACTGCCGCCACATTACCCCGGCCTTACCCCGCACAACATCTCGCGCTTGCCCGCAAAGCCCTTGCGCTTCTCCACCGTAAACCCCGCTGCGATCAGGTTGCGCCGCACGAAGCCGGCGGCGGCGTAGGTGGCGAAGGTGCCGGCGGGGCGGGTGCGGGCGAAGACTTCCGCCATCAGTTCTGCCGACCACATCTCGCCATTGCGCGCGGGCGCGAAGCCGTCGAGGAACCAGGCGTCGAAGCTGCGTGTTTCCGCCGAGACGCCGTCCAGCGCCTTGCCGCAGACGACGCGGAGCCGGGTCCGGGCATCGAGGTCGATCTCGATGATGCCTTCCCGGACGTGCGGCCAAGCCGCGATGAGCGCCACCCGCTCGGCATCGAGTTCAGGCCAGTGGGAAAGCGCGCGGTCGATGTCCGCGCCGCTCATGGGGAAGAGCTCGAACGAGGTGAAGGTGAGGTGTGCGCCGTTCTGGCGGTGTGTCTTCCACTGCCGCCAGGTCTCGCAAAAATTCAGCGCCGTGCCGAAACCCAGTTCCCCGATGTCGAAGGCGCCGCCCGCCTGCCAGCGCTCCGGCAGTCCGTTGCCGGAAAGGAAGACATGGCCGCATTCGAGGCGGCCATCGGTCTGGCAATAAAAGTGGTCGCCAAAGGCCTCGCTATAGGGCATATCGCCAACGCGCCAGGAAAGGCGTTCTTCGGAAGGGGTCGGGTCGTGCGGCGCTTGGGGTGTGGTCATGGCTGAAGGCGATAAGCATCGGGCGGCGTCCCGTCAATCGCCCGCCGTGGATCTGCTCGTCATCGGCGGCGGCGTGATGGGCCTCTGGGCCGCGCATCATGCCGTTCGTGCCGGTCTCTCCGTGCATCTGGTCGATGCCGGCCGGATCGGCTCGGGCGCAAGCGGCGGATTGCTCGGCGCTCTGATGCCGCACATGCCGGACCGGTGGAACGGGAAGAAACAGTTCCAGTTCGAAGCGCTGGTTTCGCTGGAAGAAGAGATCAACGCACTGGAGGCCGCAACCGGCCTTTCAACAGGTTATCGCCGCTCGGGCAGGCTCATCCCGCTGCCTAAGCCGCATCTCAGCGAGATCGCGCTCGGCCACCGGGAGGATGCCCGCGCGAACTGGACGGCCGGCGAAAGGCAGTTTCACTGGAACGTGCACGGGGCCGGTTTCGCCGCCGGTCTGTTGGCGGAGGACGTGGCGCCGTTCGGGCTCGTGGAGGATACGCTGGCGGCACGGGTCAGTCCGCGCGGACTGACGGCGGTGCTGAAGGCCGCTCTCGCGGCAAGTCCGTGCGTGAAACTGTCGGAAGGCGTGTCCGTCCTGCGGCTGGATCACGGGCAGGCCATCCTTCAGGACGGCGCCGGCATCGCTTTCGGCAACGCCGTCATTGCCAATGGCCACCGGTCGCGCGATCTGATCGAGGCGATCGCCGGTCCCCTCGGCAAGCCGGTCGTGGTGCCGGTCAAGGGACAGGCCGCTCTTCTCGCCGCCGATCTCGATCCCGCAACCCCGGTTGTCTATCTCGACGGCCTCTACATCGTGCCGCACGAAGGCGGGCGCGTGGCGATCGGCTCTACCAGCGAGAACCGTTTCGACGAACCCTGCACGACGGACGGACAGCTGGAGGACCTGATTGCCAAGGCCCGCGCCGTCATGCCGGCACTCCGCGAGGCGGAGGTCGTGGAGCGCTGGGCGGGTCTGCGTCCGAAGGCGATCGGGCGGGACCCCATGGTCGGGCACCTGCCGGGGCAGGCGGCGGTTTCGGTGCTGACGGGCGGTTTCAAGGTGAGCTTCGGCATCGCGCATCGCCTGAGCGCCGCCCTGGTTGAGGCCATTGCCGCAGACCTCGACGTCACGGGCCTGCCGGAGAGTTTTTCGCCTCTTTCGCACCTGAAAGAGGCCGGTTTCACGGCCCGATAGCCGATATTCCCTCGGTCTTGTCCCCATTTTTGCCAGATCTTCGTCTCGACATTCCCTCTGGCGGTGCTACCGTCTGCTTCGATTTGACGAACAGGTGTTGATATGGATTTTGCGAATTACCCCCGGGACATGCGCGGCTACGGGCGCGACATGCCCGATGCGAAATGGCCCGATGGCGCGCGCGTCGCCGTCCAGTTCGTGGTGAATTACGAAGAGGGCGGCGAGAACTGCCTCCTGCATGGCGATGCCGCCTCCGAGGCCTTCCTGTCGGAAATCGTCGGCGCCCAGCCCTGGCTCGGTCAGCGTCATTTCAACATGGAATCGATCTACGAATATGGCTCCCGCGCCGGCTTCTGGCGGCTCTGGCGGCTGTTTACGGAAAAGAACGTGCCGGCGACCGTCTATGCCGTCGCGACCGCTATCGCCCGCAATCCAGATGCCGTTCAGGGCATGAAGGATGCCGGCTGGGAAATTGCCTCGCACGGCCTGAAATGGATCGACTACAAGGATTATGCTTACGAAGCCGAGCTGGAGCACATGCGCCAGGCGATCGAGATCCATACCGAGGTGACCGGCGAGCGCCCGCTCGGCTGGTATACGGGCCGCGCCTCCATGCACTCCGAAAAGCTCGCCATGGAAGAGGGTGGCTTTCTCTATTCCTCGGACAGCTATGCGGATGATCTGCCTTACTGGATCAAGGGCAAGAGCGCGGACAAGCCGCACCTGATCATCCCCTACACGCTCGATGCCAACGACATGCGGTTTGCGACGCCGCAGGGTTTCAACACGGGCCGTGACTTCGAGGACTATCTGAAGGACAGCTTCGATGCGCTCTACCAGGAAGGCATCGAGGGCAAGCCGAAGATGATGTCGATCGGCCTGCATTGCCGGCTCGTCGGGCGTCCGGGCCGCATTCAGGGGCTCCGCCGCTTCATCGAGCACATCCAGGGCCACGAGAAGGTGTGGATAGCCAGGCGCTTGGACATTGCTCGCCACTGGCACCAGCACCACAAGCCGGAGAGCCTCTGATGACCAGCCGGGAAGATTTTGTCGCCCGCTTCGGCGGCGTGTTCGAACATTCGCCCTTCATCGCCGAGCGCGCCTATGATGCCGGCACCATCATCGAGCCGCTTTCGGCGGCGACCGTGCATGCGGCCATGGCGGCGGTGTTCCGCACCGCAAGCCATGAGGAGCGGCTCGGCGTGCTGAACGCCCATCCCGATCTCGCCGGCAGATTGGCGATCTCGGGCGGCCTCACCGAAGACAGCCGCAAGGAACAGGCAGGCGCAGGCCTCGACCGGCTGAGCGCGGAAGAGCATGCCCGCTTCACCGAGCTCAACACCGCCTATGTCGAAAAGTTCGGCTTTCCCTTCATCATCGCGGTGAAGGGGCTGAACAAGCAGGATATCCTCCACGCCTTCGAGCACCGCATCGGCAACAGTGCCGAGCAGGAATTCGAGACGGCGGCCCTGCAGGTGGAAAAAATCGCCCGGCTTCGCCTCGAAGCCCTGTTTGCGGGGCACTGATGGCCGAGATGCTGACGATAAGGCCGCTGACGGCGGAGGCCTTCGCGCCCTTTGGCGAGGTGATCGAACCGAGCCCTCAGAAGATCCGCATGATCAACGGCGGCACGACCGAGCGGCACCATGCGCTCGCCGTCGCCGATGTGACGGGCGAGGGCGCACGCGTCATCCTCAACATCTTCCGCGGAGCGCCGCGGCGTTTTCCCTATCGGCTCGACATGATGGAGCGTCATCCGTTCGGCAGCCAGAGCTTTTCGCCGCTCGCCCCGAGACCCTTCCTCGTCGTCGTCTCGCCGGACAAGGACGGCAGGCCGGGCCGGCCGGAAGTCTTTCTTTCCACCGGCGGACAGGGCGTGAACTATCGCCGCAATGTCTGGCACCACCCGCTGATGGCGCTCGACGAGATCAGCGACTTCCTCGTGGTCGATCGCGAGGGACCGGGCAACAATCTGGAAGAATTCTTCTTCGACACCCCTTACGTGATAGAGGAGCCGAAACCATGACCGGTCTCACCACCCATGTGCTCGACACCGCGCTCGGCAAACCCGCGGAAGGCCTCGCCATAGACCTCTACCGCCTGACGGGCGAGACGCGGGAAAAGCTGAAATCCGTCACGACCAACAGCGACGGCCGCGTCGATGGCGGCCCGATCCTCATCGGCGAGAGCTTCAAGGCCGGTGAATACGAACTCGTCTTCCACGCCGGCGCTTATCTCCGGCGGCTGGGCGTGGCGCTCAGCGAACCGGCCTTCCTCGACATCATCCCGATCCGGTTCGGGATTTCCGATACACAAGCACATTATCATGTGCCATTGTTGCTCTCGCCATACGGGTATTCGACCTACAGGGGGAGCTGATGGTGAAGACCAGATCCTTTGCGCATGTTCGCGATCATCTCGATCAGGTGATCGACGAAGTCTGTGAGACCAACAAGCCCCTCGTCATTCGCCGGCGTTGGCACAGGCCAGTCGTGATGGTAAGCAAGGCCGAGTTCTCGTCCATGCAAGAGACCCTGCATCTGCTGTCTTCGGCTGCGAATGCGCAGCGGCTGCACAAGGCTGCTGCAGACGTTCAGCACCGAAAAAATCTGATGGATGGAGACCTGGTGGATTAACCCACCAGAATCTCCCCGTTTACCTCTTCGATCGACTTCACTCCGCAGAGCGCCATCGTCGTGCTCATCTCCTTCGCCATGATGTCGAAGGCGGTCTTGACGCCGTGCTTGCCGGCCCAGCCGAGGCCATAGAGATAGGGGCGGCCGACGAATGTGCCTTTCGCGCCGAGTGCGAGCGAACGCAGCACGTCCTGGCCTGAGCGGATGCCACCATCGAGGAGGACGTCGATGCGGTCGCCGACCGCTTCCACGATCCCGGGCAGGGCTGCGATGGAGGAGAGGGCACCGTCGAGCTGGCGGCCGCCATGGTTGGAGACGATGAGCGCATCCGCCCCGCAATCGGCGGCGGCGCGGGCGTCCTCGGCGTCGAGAATGCCCTTGATGATCAGCTTGCCGCCCCAACGGTCGCGGATCCAGCGGACGTCGTCCCAGGAAAGCGTCTCGTCGATCTGCTCGCTGACCCAGCGGTTGAGAGTGACGAGATCGTTCACGCCCTTGGCATGGCCGTAGATGTTGCCGAAGGTGTGACGCTTGGTGCCGGCCATGCGCAGGCACCAGCCGGGTCGCGTCGCCATGTGCCAGAGGTGCTTGAGGGTGAGCTTCGGCGGTGCCGAGAGATCGTTGCGCACGTCCTTGTGCCGCTGGGCGAGGATGGGAAGGTCCACCGTCAGCACCAGCGCGGAACAGTTCGCCGCCTTGGCGCGGTCGATGAGCGCGAGCACGAAATCCCGGTCGGTCATCACGTAGAGCTGGAACCAGAACGGTGTCCTGCGCACCAAGGCCACGTCCTCGATCGAACAGATGCTCATGGTCGAGAGGCAGAAGGGCAGGCCCATTTCCTCCGCAGCCTCCGCCGCCCGCATCTCGCCGTCCGGCCAGTGCATGCCGCAGGAGCCGGTGGGCGCGAGGCCGACCGGCATGGAGAAACGCTCGCCGAGGATCACGGTTTCGAGCGAGCGGTTCGAAACGTCCCGGAGCACCCGCTGGCGGAACTTCAACGCCGCGAAATCCGCTTCGTTTGCCCGGTAGGTGCTCTCGGTATAGGCGCCGCTGTCGACGTAATCGAAAAAGAGCTTCGGCACCCGGCTTTGGGCGAGCTCCTTCAGGTCTGCCATTTCGAGAGGGCGCTTCATGCTGGCCGTCCTATCGTGCTCTTCATCGGCTGTCCCGCCACATAGGTTTCCACGATCGCCCGGTCGTCGCCCATGGTCTGCAGCAGGAAGAGCTCTTCGGAAAGGGTCTTCACCGCCTGCATCTTCAGCGCCATGGCGGGCGTCGCGGACGCGTCGAGCACGATCAGGTCCGCATCCGTGCCGTCGTCCAGCGTGCCGATGCGGTCAGTGAGCGACAGCGCCTCCGCATTGCCGCGGGTGGCGAAATAGAAGCTCTCGAGCGGGTTCAGCCGTTCGCCCAGCAATTGCTGGATCTTGTAGGCCTCGTCCAGCGTGCGCAGCATGGAATAGCTGG
>CAMFHT010000109.1 GCA_945952245.1 uncultured Rhizobium sp.
GGTCAGCGTCGTCTTGCCCGCGTCCGGATGCGAGATGATAGCGAAGGTGCGGCGGCGGGACACCGCCTCTGCGAGGGATTCGGCCATGATCTGGAAATTCCTGTTGAATGGCCGGTCTTCTAGCGGCAAGAGAGGCGCGATGCAATCTGGCTGTTGAAAGGATGGGTTCATGAGCGGCACAAAACAGGCAGCACCGGTGGTGGGGATCGTGCGCCTGGCGCATGGCGAAGGCCTGGACCTGCCGGCCTATGAGACCCCGGGTTCCGCCGGCATGGATTTGCGCGCCGCCATTCCGGACGGTGAGCGGCTGATGATCCGCCCCGGCAAGCGGGCACTGGTGCCGACGGGCCTCATTTTCGAGATCCCCGCTGGGTTCGAGGCGCAGATCCGTCCGCGTTCCGGGCTCGCCTTCAAGAACGGCATCACCTGCCTCAACACGCCCGGCACCATCGACAGCGATTACCGTGGCGAAGTACAGGTTTTGCTGATAAACCTCGGCGAGGAGAAATTCGCGATCGAGCGCGGCATGCGGATTGCCCAGATGGTGCTTGCACCCGTGGTGCAGGCCGTGGTGACGGAGACGGAACTTGCAACCGTGACCGGCCGTGGCGCCGGCGGCTTCGGCTCGACCGGATTGAACTGATGACAAGGCCCGAGGGAGACGGTCCATGACGCTCGCATCGCTCTTCACCTATGCCGCTGCCCTCTTCGTGGCGGCGCTGATCCCGGGGCCGGGCATTACGGCGCTCGTGGCGCGTGCGCTCGGCCAGGGCTTCCGCACCTCCTATCCCATGGCCTTCGGCCTCATCCTCGGCGATCTCTTCTACCTCACTGCGGTCATTCTCGGGCTGGCCTGGATCGCCCAGAGCTTCGGCCTCGTCTTCATGGCGATCAAGTATTTCGGCGCCGCCTACCTTGCCTATCTCGCCTGGAAGCTCTGGCATGCCGGCATGAAGATCGACGTTTCCGGCGAGCGAAAGCCGCTGGACGCGCTCAAGTGTTTTCTCTCCGGCCTCACGCTGACGCTCGGCAATCCGAAGACCATGCTGTTCTACATCGGCATCGTGCCCGTGCTGCTCGACCTCTCGAAGATCGACTTGACTGGCTATGCCGTGCTCGTCGGCACGACCTGCATCGTGCTGATTGTGGTCACCATTCCTTACATGATGCTGGCCGGCAAGGCGCGCGACTGGATCGCAAGGCCGGAAAAGATGAGGATGCTGAACCGCACGGCGGCACTCTTCATCGGCGGCGCTGCGGCGATGATCGTCGCCCGCGGGTGATTTTTTCCTGCAGGCTTCGCTTTGACGCCAAAGCTTTTCCTGCTTTCGGTGCACATGGCGCGCGAGAGGCTGGATCAGGAGGAATTCATCCCTTATCGTCCATGTCAAACACCATGGGAGAGATCAATGTCCGAACCTCGCAAGCCCGGCCGCGGCCGTGTCTATTCCTCGATCACCGAAACCATCGGCGACACGCCGATCGTGCGCCTCGACAAGCTGGCGCGGGAAAAGGGCGTGAAAGCCCACCTGCTGGCCAAGCTCGAATTCTTCAACCCGATCGCCTCGGTGAAGGACCGCATCGGGGTGGCGATGATCGAGGCGCTGGAGGCGCAAGGCAGGATCAGCCCCGGCAAGACGACGCTGATCGAGCCCACATCGGGCAATACCGGCATTGCGCTCGCCTTTGCGGCGGCGGCAAAGGGCTACAAGCTGATCCTGACCATGCCGGAAACCATGTCGATCGAGCGCCGCAAGATGCTGGCGCTGCTCGGCGCCGAGCTGGTGCTGACCGAAGGCCCCAAGGGCATGAAGGGCGCGATTGCCAAGGCCGAGGAACTGGCGACTGCCGATCCTGACACCATCATTCCCCAGCAGTTCGAAAACCCCGCCAATCCCGAGATCCACCGCAGGACGACTGCAGAGGAAATCTGGAACGACACCGAGGGCAAGATCGACATCTTCGTCTCCGGCATCGGCACCGGCGGGACCATCACCGGCACGGGCCAGGTGCTGAAGAGCCGCAAGCCGGACGTGAAGGTGATCGCCGTCGAGCCCGCCGACAGCCCCGTTCTTTCGGGCGGCAATCCGGGACCGCACAAGATCCAGGGCATCGGCGCCGGATTCGCCCCCGCGATCCTCGACCGCGCCGTCTATGACGAGATCGTCACGGTCAGCAATGACGAAGCCTTCGAGAATGCCCGCCTCGTCGCGCGGCTGGAAGGCGTGCCGGTCGGCATTTCCTCCGGCGCTGCACTGACGGCGGCAATCCGGGTCGGCCAGCGGCCCGAGAACGAAGGCAAGACGATCGTCGTGATCATCCCTTCCTTTGCGGAACGCTATCTCTCCACGGCGCTCTTCGACGGGCTCGGCGCCTGATCTTTTTTGCAAATCAGAACGTGAGGGCGCCCCAGCGGCGCCCTTTTCATGTCCGCAGCAGGTGCGGAAAGCAGATGGGGCGGACGGGTATCGAGAGCCCGCGCAGGAACATGTGGCTGTCGGGATCCCTCACCAGGGCGAGCCCCGCATCGAACCAGCTCTCCGGTGGAACAAAGCCGAAGACGATACGGCTCACGGGCCGTTCAGTCAGGTGCGGCAGGAGCGGTGCGATATCCCTCGGGCGCTCGCCCAGCCATTCGCGGATCGCGAGCGTCCCATCCGGCTCATCCTCGACGAAGGCGATGCTCCGGCCCTCGCAGACTTCAAGAGCCCTGACGGGTGTGTTGAAGAGATGCCAGAGCAGGATCGACAGATCGGTGCGGGCGGCCAGGCCGCCGCGATGCGAGGAGCCGGACACCACGGCATCGCTGATTTTCCGGCGATCCTCTTCCGAATGAGGAGAGAGCCTGCGAGCGGGCACCGCCGAGGGACTGATACGGAAATGGCCGACGACCTGGTCGCTCTCCAGCGCCACGAAGCCCAGGCTGGAATAAAAGCCGCGCGCGGCCCTGTTTGCGAACAGCAGGACCGGCCGCTGCATCCGCTCCGCTTCCCGCAGGACGATGGTCATCAGATGGCGCCCGATGCCCTCGCCCCGGAATTCCGCCTTGACGCCGACCGCGCCGAGCTGCATTCCCTCGCGCAGCGTCCTGAAGCCTTCGCCATGACCCATCCCGGCCTGGGACAGCAGCATGAGCGTCCGCCCCGCCGTGGCAATGATCTCACCGTCCGAAACAAGCGCAAGCACATCGTACCGGTTTGTCCAGAAACCGGCATTTGCCCAGGTTTCGAAATCCGCACCGGGGAAGACATCCCGCACGTGCCGGTAAAAGCGGTCATGCCATTCGATGGAGAGCCGCGTGATGTGGATAAGCTGCATGGTGTGCGGCATCGCCCCTGCGGCCTGATGCCGCCTCCCGGTTACTACACCTTCATCCCGCCGTGCTCCAGACCCTCAGGAGGACCAGCCGCACGGCCCGGATGGCTCAGGCCGCGGCGCTGAGCCGCTCGCCCGCGATCCGGTAGGAGATCGCCTCCGCCAGATGAATGCGGCCCACCCGCTCCGTTCCGTCGAGATCGGCGAGCGTTCGCGCTACCTTCAGGATCCGGTGGTAACCGCGGGCGGAAAACCTGAGCTTCTCCGCCGCATCCCTCAGCAATTGCTGACCGGGCCCGTCCGGCTCCGCCAGCCGCTCGATGAGCGCCGTCGTTGCCTGCGCATTGGTGGAAAACCCGGGCATGCCGGCTTCCTCGTACCGCGCTTTCTGGATCGCCCGCGCCCGGTGCACCCGTGCCGCAACGTCGGCGCTGCTCTCGGCGCTCATGGGTCGGATGAGGTCGCCAGCCGAAACCGCGGGAACGTCGATGCGAATGTCGATACGATCCATCAGCGGGCCAGAGATCCGCGCCTGATAATCGGCCATGCAGCGTGGCCCCTTGGCGCAGACATGTCCCGGCTCTCCTGCCATGCCGCAGCGGCAGGGGTTCATCGCGGCAACGAGCTGAATCCGCGCCGGATAGGAAACCCGGTGATTGGCGCGCGCGATAATGCATTCGCCCGTCTCCAGCGGCTGGCGGAGCGCATCGAGTACCTGCGGCGTGAACTCCGGGAATTCATCGAGAAAGAGAACGCCGTGATGGGCAAGGGAGGCCTCGCCCGGCTTTGCCCGTAGCCCGCCGCCAACGAGTGCCGCCATGGTCGCGCTGTGATGCGGCGTCCGGTAGGGTCGCCGATCGGAGAGCCTGCCTCCGGAGAGCTGGCCGGCGATGGAATGAATCATCGAGACCTCAAGCAACTCCGCCGGAGCGAGCGGCGGCAGGATCGAAGGCAGGCGCGAGGCAAGCATGGATTTTCCCGAACCGGGCGGCCCGATCATCAGGAGGTTGTGCCCGCCGGCCGCGGCCACTTCCAACGCCCGCTTGGCGGATTCCTGGCCACGGATGTCCTTGAGATCGGGCAGCGCATTGGGAAGCGCCCGCACTGCCGGCTCCGGCCGCGACAGGACCTGCGTTCCGCGGAAATGATTGGCGAGCGCTATCAGGCTGCGCGGTGCAAGAATATCGAGGTCGGCGCCGGCCCAGGCCGCTTCCGGCCCGCTTTCCGCCGGGCAGATGAGACCTTTGCCGAGGCCATTCGCCCCGATCGCGGCGGGCAGTGCGCCGGCAATGGCGGCGATCGTGCCATCGAGGTTGAGCTCGCCCAGCACGACATAGCCGTGAAGCGCGTCAGACGGGATCGCCCCGATTGCCGCCATCAGCCCAAGCGCGATCGGAAGATCGAAGTGACTGCCTTCCTTCGGCAAATCCGCCGGAGCGAGATTGACCGTGATCTTCTTCGACGGCATGGCAAGCCCCGAGGCATGAAGCGCCGCCTGCACCCGCTCCCGGCTTTCGGCCACCGCCTTGTCCGGCAGGCCGACGATGTTCATGCCGATCTTTCCCGGCGCCACCATGACCTGCACGTCGACGGGTACGCCCTCGATACCCTGAAACGCAATAGTACTCACTCTCGCGACCATGTTCCGCTCCCCCGCCAAAGCCTGGTCAAATCCGGCAGGTTTCACAACCCGCCCCAACACGAATGCGCGCAATCTTGCATATTAGAATTCAATAAACAAGAACGTTTGCGGAACAATTTGCCTGTTTTGGTGGAGTGAGGTTGCAGAAGGTTGAGATCTTGGAACAAAACGAAATCGCCGGCTATCGTGCCGGCGATCATGCATTGATATTTGTCGGGTTCGGATCAGGCGCGCTTGGCTTCGATCGCGTCCCAGAGAAGTGCCGCGATGTCGGCACCGCCGAAGCGCTTCACCTCGCGAAGGCCGGTCGGGGAGGTCACGTTGATCTCCGTCATGTAATCGCCGATCACGTCGATGCCGACCAGCAGGAAGCCGCGCGCCTTCAGTGCCGGGCCGATACGATCGCAGATCTCGCGCTCGCGGGCGGTAAGCTCGGTCGCCTCCGCACGGCCGCCCACATGCATGTTGGAGCGGCTGTCGTGCTCGGCCGGAACGCGGTTGATGGCGCCGACAGGCTCGCCGTCCACGAGCAGGATGCGCTTGTCGCCCCTGCGGACATCCGGCAGGTATTGTTGCGCGATGAAGGGTTCACGGAACATCTGGCCGAACATTTCGAGCAGCGAGGAGAAGTTGCGGTCGTCGCGGGACGAGTGGAAGACGCCCGCACCGCCATTGCCGTAGAGCGGCTTCAGGATGATGTCGCCCATTTCCTGGCGGAAGCGCTGGATCTCGGCGACGTCGCGGGTGATCAGCGTCTTCGGCATCAGATCGGCATATTCGGTGACGAAGATCTTCTCCGGGGAATTCCGCACCCAGGCCGGGTCGTTGACGACAAGCGTCTTCGGGTGCACGCGCTCGAGCAGATGCGTCGAGGTGATATAGGCCATGTCGAAGGGCGGGTCCTGGCGCAGCAGCACGACGTCCATGGTGGCGAGATCGACCTTTTCGGGCGTGCCGAGCGTGTAGTGATTGCCCTTCTCGTCACGGAGCTGCATGGGCTCCACGGTCGCATAGACCTTGCCGTCTCTGAGGCTCAGCTGGTTCGGCGTGTAGTGAAAGAGGTTATAGCCCCTTGCCTGCGCCTCGAGACTCATGGCGAAGGTCGAGTCCCCCGCGATATTGATGGAGGAGACATGGTCCATCTGGACCGCGACATTCTTGATAACAGCCATTTTCGCCCCGTTTCAAAGAGAAGCACGGGGTCTGATGTAGGGCCATGGCCAGTGAAACGCAACGGGCGGCTTCGGCCTCAGGAGGCAAGCCCGCCGCCGGAGCGGGTAGGACGCAAGCGGTTCTTCAGCCGATAGGCAAGCGCAACGGGTGCCGGGAAGGGCTTTCGCACGAAGGCGATCTTCTTGACGTAGGTATCGATCGACCAGGTGGCCCAGGTGCCACCCTTGAAATAGCCGATGTCACCGGTCTTCAGCACACGCTCGCTGCCGTCCTCCGCCGTCACGTGCACTTCACCTTCGAGGATGATGACAGTCTCGTCCCAATGAAAATGCCAGCGGAACTGGCCGGCGGTGCAGTCCCAGACGGCGGTCATCGCCGCTTCGTCGGAACTGCGGGAATGTTCGGCAAGACGGGCTCTCGGCGTTCCCGAGAGTATCCAGGAGGGCTCGATCGGCGCGTCCTTAAGCTCCATGCCGAAGGCTTCGGCGGCAACGAGCGGCGGCGAAGAGCCGGCATTGGCCATGACCGAAATGTCGCGGATCGCAACGGCCAGCGTACTCGCCAGATAGAGCTTGAACACCATGACACAGATCTCCCCAAAATTGTGCCGGAACGGTAAGGCACGCTCCGTTTCCATCCGCTTTTGCAGAAAGATCGGATTTTAGCGAATTTGCACCTTTTTTCAGAAGGCATCCGGCAGGTGCCGCGGAAACCGGCCAGGCATCATGGCCATGATGTCGAAGCGCAGCGACAGTGCGGATGGGTTGCGCTGGCGTGAGAGCCAGATATCGGCTGCAGATCGTATACGGCGGTGTGCCATGCCGGACACTGCGTCAACCGCGGCTCGTTCGCTGGAGCGGGTCTTCACCTCGATGAAGGCGACAAGACTGCCTTTCCTCGCAATGATGTCGATTTCCCCGGCGGGTGTCCTGTAACGGAGGCTGAGAATGCGGTAGCCCTTCAGCATCAGCCAGAGGGCCGCCAACCATTCGGACCGGCGCCCGCGCCGTTCCGCCAGCTGTCGCGCCCGGACTTTCGCTTCATTCGCCATCGGCGCTCCTGAGATCGAGGAGCCGCTGATAGAGCACCTTGCGGGGCAGGCCCGTGAGCTTGGCCACTTCCGCCGCCGCCTTGGCCGCGGGTAAGGTCTCGCCGTGTTTCAGGAGAAGCGCGTCGATATCGGCTTCCGCCGCTTCAGCGGCGGCCAATGGCGGGCCGATGACGAGGACGATCTCCCCCTTGACGGATTTGTCGCGGTACTCTTCCGCAAGCGCGCCGAGACTTGCGCGGCGGAATTCCTCGAAAGTCTTGGTCAGCTCCCGGCAGACGGCCGCCTGCCGCTCGGCTCCCAGTACGTCTGCGGCAGCGGAAAGCGTCGCGCCGATGCGGTGCGGGGATTCAAAGAAGATGAGCGTTGCCATGACATCGGAAAACTCCGCAAGCCTGTCTCTCCTTGCCTTGTCCTTGCTGGGAAGAAAGCCCGCGAACAGGAAGGCATCGTTCGGGAGACCGGATCCGACGAGGGCTGCGAGCGGCGCCGACGCACCGGGGATCGGCACGACGCGATACCCCTCCGCAATGGCCAGTTGCCCGAGCCGGTAGCCGGGATCGGAAACGAGCGGCGTGCCTGCATCCGAAACCAGCGCCACCGAGCGACCGGCTCCGAGATGCTCCATCAGCTTCGGCCCCACCTCGTTGGCATTGTGCTCGTGATAGGCATAGGGGCGGTTCTGGATGCCGAAGCGGTCGAGCAGCACGCGGGTCACGCGCGTATCCTCGCAGGCGAGCACATCCGCTCCGGCCAGCACTTCGAGCGCCCGGAGCGTGATGTCGCCGAGATTGCCGATCGGGGTCGCGACCAGGTAGAGCGCCGGTTCGAGCGGGCGGGACGGCACGCTGACATTGTGGAGACGGAAGCTGCGGGCCGGCTTCGGCGCGTGCTCCGCCTGATCGTTCAAGGTCATGAATGCGCCCTTGTGCAAGCTGAGACGGGATGACGTCCTCTTATGAGCGAGGCCGGATGTGGATACAAGCGCCCTGCCCGGTGGATAAATGGCAAAGCTTGCGGCTTCGGCCTGCTGCAATTGCGTTCGGCACTTGCAATATCCGGTGAAATTCTGCCATTTTGCCCGTCCACTCTCGTCCGGTTCCCGCCGGGCGGCGGGCTTTTCCCGAGCCGGCACCATCTCGTCCGGGCAGATCGTAATTCGCGAAGATCGAAAGCGGTAATTTCATGCGTATAACTCTCGAGCGTTCGAACCTCCTGAAGTCGCTGAACCACGTGCACCGGGTGGTGGAGCGCCGCAACACGATCCCGATCCTCTCCAACGTGCTCTTGCGCGCTGACGGCACCAGCCTCGACATGAAGGCGACCGACCTCGACCTCGAGATCACCGAGGCGACGCCGGCGCAGGTCGAGCAGGCTGGAGCGACCACCGTTCCGGCGCATCTGCTCTACGACATCGTCCGCAAGCTTTCCGACGGCGCCGAGGTCATGCTCGCCACCAATCCGGACGGGGGGTCGATGACGGTCACATCGGGGCGTTCGAAGTTCTCGCTGCAGTGCCTGCCGGAATCGGATTTCCCCGATCTCACCGCCGGCAGCTTCAGCCACTCCTTCAGCCTCAAGGCCTCGGACCTAAAGATGCTGATCGACCGCACGCAGTTCGCGATCTCGACCGAAGAAACCCGCTACTACCTCAACGGCATCTTCTTCCACACGATCGAAACCGGCGGCGAGTTGAAGCTGCGCGCCGTCGCGACCGACGGCCACCGCCTCGCCCGCGCCGACGTGGTCGCGCCCTCGGGCTCGGAGGGCATGCCGGGCATCATCATTCCCCGAAAGACGGTTGGGGAACTGCAGAAGCTCGTGGATCAGCCGGATGCCATGGTGACGGTCCAGGTTTCCGACGCGAAGATACGCCTCACCATCGGCTCCATCGTTCTCACTTCAAAGCTCATCGACGGCACCTTCCCGGATTACCAGCGCGTGATTCCCGCCAACAACGACCGCGAGATGCGCGTCGATTGCCAGACCTTCGCACAGGCCGTGGACCGCGTGTCCACGATCTCCTCCGAGCGTGGGCGTGCCGTGAAGCTAGCGATCAACGATGGTCAGCTGACCTTGACCGTCAACAACCCCGATTCCGGCAGCGCGACGGAAGAAGTGGCGGTCTCCTACGAAAACGAGGCCATGGAAATCGGCTTCAACGCCAAGTATCTGCTCGATATCACCGGCCAGCTTTCCGGCAATGACGCGATCTTCATGCTGGCCGATGCCGGCTCGCCGACGCTGATCCGCGACCTCGCAGGCGACGACGCGCTCTATGTGCTGATGCCGATGCGGGTTTAGACATCAGCGTTAACGATGTGTGAACAAAATCGTGGGGCGCGTTCTTAACAGGGGACGCGCCCTTAATTTTATCCTATTTTAGCAGTCTTTCCAGCGAGGCGAACAACGGCGCGGCAGGGGATGGGATAGCGAATGGCATTGCGCATCAAGCAGAAACTGGAACGCAAGTTCGGTGACGAGATCCGTTTCTTCCGCGGGCTGATGGACAAGCCCAAGGCGGTTGGCGCGATCATGCCGACGTCGAGCTATACGGCGCGCAAGATGGCAAGCGTGATCAACCCCGATTCCGGCCTGCCGGTCCTGGAGCTCGGGCCCGGAACAGGCGTGATCACCAAGGCGATCCTGGCGCGCGGCATTGCACCGGAAAAGATCTGGTCGGTCGAATATTCCGTCGATTTCTTCCAGCATCTGGTCGAACAGTACCCGGGTGTGAACTTCGTCCACGGCGATGCCTTCAACCTCGACGACACACTCTCGCACCTGCCGGACCAGAAGTTCGATGCCGCGATTTCCGGCATCCCGCTTCTCAATTTTCCGATGCACATGCGGGTAAGGCTGCTCGAATCCCTGCTCGACCGGTTGCCGCCCGGACGGCCCGTCGTGCAGTTCTCCTATGGCCCGGTCTCTCCGATATGCGCCCAGCCGGACCGCTATCATATCCAGCACTTCGATTTCGTGATGCGCAACATTCCGCCGGCACAGATCTGGCTCTATCGTCGTGGTTGATGGCAGGGAATAGGTCTTGCGGCGACGTCTCTCCCGTGGCACTTGCACGGGCAGACATTGCCAGCAAGAGGTCTGAACTCAAATGGAACCGCGCGAACGCTTGATCATCGGCCTTGACGTGCCCACCATCGGCGAAGCGGAGCGGCTGGTCGACAGGCTGGGCGACGACATTCTCTTTTACAAGATCGGCTATCAGCTGGTCTTCGCCGGCGGGCTGGAATTCGCCCGCGACCTCGCTGCCTCGGGCAAGAAGATCTTCCTCGACATGAAACTGCTCGATATCGACAATACGGTCGCGTCCGGCGTCGAGAACATCGTCAAGATGGGCATCAGCATGCTGACGCTGCACGCCTACCCCAAGGCCATGCGCGCCGCCGTCGAGGCCGCGAAGGGGTCCGACCTCTGCCTGCTCGGCGTGACGGTGCTGACATCCATGGACGAGAACGACATGGCGGAAGCGGGCTATGAGCATGACCCGCACACGCTGGTGCTGCGCCGCGCCGAACAGGCCCGCGCCGCCGGCATGGGCGGCATCGTCTGCTCCGCGGAGGAATCGTCCGCCGTACGCAAGATCGTCGGCCCCGGCATGGCAATCGTGACGCCGGGCATTCGGCCGGCGGGCGCGGACAAGGGCGACCAGAAGCGCGTGATGACGCCGAAGGCTGCCCTTCAGGCGGGATCGAGCCATCTGGTCGTTGCCCGCCCGGTCGTCAAGGCGGAGTATCCGCTTGCCGCCGCACGCGCCATTCTCGCCGAAATGGCGGAAGCTTGATCAAGACCGGAAGGAGAATTTGACATGGCCAAGGGATACTGGATTGCCCGCGTCGACGTTCGCGATGCGGAAAACTACAAGGACTATGTGGCGGCGGCAAAGCCGGCTTTCGAGAAGTACGGCGCGAACTTCCTTGCCCGTGGCGGTCAGTTCGTCGAGCTGGAAGGCAAGGCCCGCGGCCGCAACGTGGTGATCGAGTTCCCGTCGCTGCAGCATGCCGTCGATTGCTACAACTCGCCGGAATATCAGATCGCCGCCGCAATCCGCCAGAAGGTCGCGGATGCGGAAATGGTGGTCGTCGAGGGAATCTGACGACCGTCAAGCGGTTGATCCGCACCCTGAACACGGGCCCGGAAGCCCTTCACGACCGGGCTCTTTTCCGCTAAGAACGCGGCAGAAAGGTCTGCCGCAGAATCGGCGGCCAAGCCATTCCTTTTCCCGAGAACGAGGAGCCACCGATGACCCTGTCCAACCTTCCCCCGCTGGTGACCGTGTTTGGCGG